>JAFZRM010000053.1 GCA_017619885.1 Clostridia bacterium
CCCGAAAACGGCGGCGGTATCCCTTACCGTTGAATTGTGTTCGGCTATGTACCGCCCGAGCACTACGCATCTTTCTATCTCTGTGTCAAACAAAAAAGATCACCTCCGCATATGGTTTCGGTCAATCATATGCGGAGGTTGTCCGTGATATTACAGCTTTTTGTGCGGCGCGGCGAGACAGTACCGGAAACACAGCAGCGCCGACAGCACGGCGCCTGCCGCGCAAAGCGGTATGATCAGCACGTATACCGGCAGAAGCGTCAAAAGCTCCGAAAAGTTGCCCGGCAGACCGTCGGTCGCAAGCTGCATCATCGTCACCGAGACGAAGTTCACGACGATCTCGAACACCGCCTGCACCGCCGCGGCGAATACGAACGCTCGCCGGAACGGATAGGCGCCGGAAAACGCCGCGCGCAGCGAAGACAGAAAGCCCTTCGGCTTTTTCGTCCCGTCGTCGGGAAGGGAAAAGTGCGATGTTCCTTTTCTTATGCCGTCCGCCATGCGGCAGAGAAGCACCAAAAGCACGACGGTCTTCACTGCGTCGAAGGTCGCGGTGAAAACGTAGCCGAACCCGACCGCCACGACGTCTGACGCGAGCTCCACGTTAATCAGCCCGTGCTCGTAGCAGAACACCCACGAACCGAACTGAGCGACAAGGAACCTGACGTAGCAGCCACAGATAACGATCAGCGGCGCGGATTTGAAGTTTTTGTATCCGTACACGAACACGCCGGCGCCGGCGGCGCCGAACGAGACGAACGTGCACGCAAAGCGCAGAAAAACAACGGCATAGCGCAGGACGGCGTTGAGCGCCGTCATCGCGATGTCGTTGTCGGTATATTCGATCAGCGTGTAGAGCACGCCGTCGTTTATCAAAAGAATTATAACAGCGGAAAAAAGGACGGTCAGCGTCAGCTTTTTTCGCAGTGCCGCGTCCTTTTTTTCCGCTTCTTTGCTTCTTATTTCAAAGCGTTGTCCGTGTTTCATGATGCTTGACCGAGCGCCCGGGCGCGCCTTGCGGCACGGCTCAGATCTCTATGGAATTGAGCAGTTCGCGCAGTCTCTTGAGTTCTTCGGGAGCCAGGGTTATGCCCTTGCCCATCTTCTCGTGCGAATCGTCCCACGAACGAAGATCGTATTTCGGTTCGTTGCCGTTCCAGCTCACTAAATTGAGCTCTTTCGCCCAGCCGCCCTTTTCATCGGAAATGCAGCCCAAGCTCTTTTTTATTTCAAATCTGAGTTCTGCCATATCTTCCTCCAGATATATTTTTTTATATTATAACATATAAAAAAGTATATAAGTGAATTTAAAGTAAATTTATCATTAAATTATTTAGCAGAACGTCTTCTTACCAGACGCCTTTCAACTGTGAAAAGAACGCCATCAGAAGCGCCGTGAACGTGACCAGAACGGTCACGCCGACTCCGAACAGAGAAGCTGATACGATGAAATTGATCTTGAATCCCTTTTTGTGCGCCGACAGTCCCTTTGCTTTACGTGAAATTATGAAAAGCACGAGACTGACGGTGAAATAGATCCCGAACGCCGCCGTTAAAAGAGCGGTTACCGTAACGGGGTTAAACTGTATGTGCCTCATCACTTAGCCTGTCCGGCTTTTCTCTTGCGTTTCGAGGCGGCGCGGATCGGCAGGAATATCGCGAGGAATATCACGAGTCCGATCACCGAAAGCGTCAGCAGCGTCGGGAACGCGCGTACGAAGAACACGGCGAAATCCTTGCAGCCGTCGCCGAAGGACTTCCAGCTCTGACGGAACGCGTCGCTTATGCGCTTGATGAACGGATCGTCCTCGGATTCGGTGAACTCTTTTACTTCGTACAGCGTTATGTCGAGCGTAGCGTAGGATACGAGATTGTCGTAGTTTTTGATCTTTGCCTTAAGCGCGGCGATCTCCTGTTCTGTCTCGGATATCCTCGTCTGCAGCTTGTACCAGAAATCGAATTCGGACGCCTTGTCGAGCGATGCCATCATGTTGATAAGGCTCTGTCTCTCCGCCTCGAGCGATTCGAGTCTCGCCTCCGTGTCTATGTACGCCTCTGTCACGTTCTGCGCCGTCTTGTACATGTCCGTGACGTTCGCGGCGCCGCGCAGACCTTCCGCAAAGTTCTCGGCCTTTTCGGCGGGAACTCTTACGACCGCGGTCAGATATCTGACGTTGCCGGAGCTGTGTTCGCGCCTGTTTTCATAATAGCCGCCCGCTTCCGAAACCGCATTGTCAAGGAACGAAACGGCCTTGTCGTATTCCTTGGACTCCGCCTGTACCTTGTACGACTTTATGAGTTTCTGACCGGTTTTAGCTTCGGCTTCGCTCGCGTCCTCGGTAGCGAACGAATCGGAATATGAATCCGACGGCGCCTCCACGGCGTCGTTATGCGCGGCGCCGGACTGCGAGCAGGAGCAGAGCAGCATTGCCGCCGCGATCAGCACGGCAATTATGATTGATACGTATTTTTTCATGATATACCTCCTATCGGTGCATCGCCGCTTTCGTGCGGCTTCATACAATAAGTCGCAGTCAATGGCGCCCGCGTCACGCTTTGCGCAGATTTTCTCTCTCTTTTATAAAATCGAGAATGAGCTGCGCCGTTTTTTCCTTTCCGAGTACGGAGGCGTTTATGCACAGATCGTAGTTTTTGATGTCGCCCCATTCGCGGTTGGTATAGAAATTATAATAATTCGCGCGCTTTTTGTCGGTCTTTATTATGCGCGACTCCGCCTGAGCCGGGCTCAGCTCCTCTTTTCTGCAGATCCGCTCGATCCTCGCCGCCATCGGCGCGTGGATGAAGACGGAAACACATCTCGGATCGTCCCTCAGTATATAATCGGCGCACCGCCCCACAATGACGCAGGCGCCGTTCTGCTTGACGAGGTCCTGTATGAGGTTCGTCTGTATGATATAGAGCTTGTCGTTCAGAGGCAGATCGGAAACGGAAGTGAAATGCCCGGAGATCGTGTACGCGCCGGTCGACAGGGCGTAGAGCAGGCTGTTCGTCGCCGTCTCGTCGATGTGCGCGTAAACGTCGCGCGACACACCGCTGCGCTCCGCCGCAAGCGCGATCAGCTCTCTGTCGAAGAACGGGACGCCCATGAGGTCCGCGAGCAGCTCGCCTATCTCCCGTCCGCCGCTTCCGTACTGGCGGCCTATCGCCACAACGGTATCAAATGTCATTATTCCCGCCTTTCCCGCGGATCGCCCGCGCGCTTTTTTGTTTATTTTATCATAATAATACATTTTTGTCAAGCGCGGCGGCGCAGTTTTAAGGTACCGACCGTCAAAATCAACTGAGAATTTCAAAAACCGTCTTGACAATTTGGTGAGAATTTGGTATAATCATAATGAAATCCAAAGGAGGATATGCAATGAAAAACATCAAAAAGCTCCTTGCCGTACTGATATCCGTCGTACTGACGGTATCTCTGCTCGCAGCCTGCGGCGGCGACGGCGGCGCGACGACGAACACCGATAAACCCGAGGGCACTACCGCGGAACAGACCGACGTGAAGACCGAGCCCGTGACCGACGCGAAGACCGAAGCGGATACCACCGTGCCCGCAACGACCGACGAAGTCACCGAGGCGCCCGAACTCAAACTTTACGATATTTACAGATGGGATTTTGACGACGCGTCCGATCTCGGATGGGTATCGTCCAACATGACCGACGTCTCCGCCGGTGAAGACGGCACGATGAAGCTCGTCTGCAAAGGCAGCGACCCGAACATCACCACCAAGAGACTCAACGTCAACATCGACTGCGACAAAGTCGAATACATCACCATGAGAGTAAAGAACTGCACGGACAACTATTCCTGCCAGCTCTTCATCTCCACCACCGACAGCCCCGGCCCGGCTGAAAGCTACTCGCTGAAATTCGAGCATGAGTACGCCGACGAGGACGACGAGTGGGAGATCCTCGAAATAGACACTCTCGACATCAACGGCTGGTCCGGCACGCTCAAGGCGCTTCGCTTTGACTACACCGACGGCAGCGAAGGCGAATACTACATCGACTACATCGCGCTTCAGACCACGGTCGAAAAGGACGCCGGCGGCGTTGTGACCGAGGAAGACGTCGACCCGCGCGCGGGCAAAGAACTGCTGTACAAATGGGATCTGACGACCTTGACCGCCGAGGATATGTATCTGTCTTCTCAGCCGCACGACGAAGATACCGAAGCCGATGAAAACGAAGGCGAAGAAGTCGAAGATCCGCGCTGGCACTTCTCCGGCGGCGTCGAAGACGCTTACGTCGAGAACGGTCACCTTGTGATCAAGATCGGCGCGATCGACCCGTTCATGATCTCTCCGAAGCTCACGACTCCGTTCGACTGCTCCGCAGTCACCGCGGTCGTCGTCAAGGCATGCAACAAGACCGACATGACCCTCGCCCAGTTCTTCTTCAGAACTGAAGACGCCGAGGCGTTCTCCGAGGCCGGATCCGTCCGTTTCAGCTTTGAGAAGCAGGGCGCCGACAACGAAGAGTGGGAAGAGATAGTAATCAAACCGTCTGATTCCGTACTCTGGGACGGCCAGCTCGATTACATAAGACTCGACCCGTCAGAAGCTCACGAAGGCATCGTAATGATCGACAGCATCGAGCTCTGGGGCTCCGCTCAGTGATCGGAAAAACGGATCTGCGCACCGCAGGTTCCCGAACAGCCGCGGCGTGAAAACGCCTGAGGCGAAGTAAACCGCTTTAATTAAGAAAAAGCCGGGGACCGCAAGGTTTCCGGCTTTTTGTTATACGCGCCGCGCGGCGGCAACGGATAACGGAGAATTTTTATGGAAAACATCATTTTAACGACCTCGCAGCTGACGAAGCAGTATAAGAAGACGCTCGCGAACGACAAGGTCACGCTGCAGCTGCCCGCTGGCGAGATAATCGGCTTCGTCGGCGAGAACGGCTCCGGCAAAACGACGCTTCTGCGCATGCTCACCGGGCTCGCTTTCCCGACGTCGGGCTCCGTCAGTTTCACACATAAAGACGTAAGGATCGGCGCGATGGTCGAAAGCCCCGCCTTTTTCAGCAATCTGAGCGCCGGTGACAATATAAGGTTCCAGGCGCGGCTCTGCGGCTGCGATGAAAAGGAAGCCCTGAAGACGCTCGAGACGGTAGGCCTTGCCGATACTGGATCAAAGCGGGTCAGAAATTTCTCGCTCGGTATGAAGCAGCGGCTCGGGATCGCTACGGCGCTGCTCAACGCCCCGGATCTTCTGATACTCGACGAGCCGACGAACGGGCTCGACCCGCAGGGCATCGTCGATCTGCGCAGCCTGCTCGAGAGACTCGCGCACGAAAAGCACATAACGCTGCTCGTATCCTCGCATATACTGAGCGAGCTGTCGCAGCTTGCGACGTATTATATCTTCATAAATCACGGAGTCATAGTCGAGACGGTCAGAGCCGAAGAGCTGAAGCGCCGTTTCGGCAAGACCGTGACCGTGGTGACGGAGACGCCGGGCGCCGCGGAAAAATTCGACAGGCTCCTCGCCGAAGGCGCGGTCACCGGCGTTTCGGCGAACGGAAACGCTTATACGCTGAAAGGACCGTTCGACTACAACAGGCTGTTTTCGGTCGTCTCGACGCTCGACGTCAGCTCGTTCGAAACGCGCGAACAGACGCTTGAAACGTATTATCTGCATCTGAAAGGAGGCGCCGTATGAAAGAGCTTCTTCGTGCCGATCTCTTCAACCTGAGACGCGGCAAGGCGATGTACCTCCTTCTCGCCGGCGCGGTGCTCGCGGGCATCCTGATGCCGCTGATGTACTACGGGCTGATCGAATTCGTCAAACTGCTCGAGCAGACGGATCCGTCGCAGTTCGGCGACATGATGGTGCCGCTTACCTCGGTATTGGAGTATATGAACGCCGATCTCGTGTTCAAATCGGTGCTGCCGCTGAACGAAGGGTACGGCCTGATAATCTGCGGCGTCGTCTGCTTCTACAACTGCAGACAGTTCAACAACGGCATCATAAGAAACAAGATCATCGCGGGCAAAAAGCGCACCCCGGTGTATCTGTCGATGCTTGTCACCTCGCAGATCATGGCGCTTTCAGCGGCGCTGATCTATTCCGCCGTGTGTGCCGTCGCGACCGTCGCGCTGTTCGGCGCGTTAAAGATGAGCGCGGGCGAGATCGTCTCGCTGTTCGTCGTATCCGTGCTGATGTACGCGGTATACGCGGCGATCACGGTGATGATCGTGTTCCTGCTGAAGAGCGTGCCGCTGTCGCTCGTCGTCAGCATAGTATTCCCGATCGTGGTAGGCACGGTATTCCAGCTCATCGCAAGCGTCGCGCAGGCGCTGCCGGAAAAGATACTGCCGGTCTGCGCCGTGTTCCCGACGTTTGCGCTGACGCTTCTCGTCGGCGATATAAAAAGCTCCGGCATCGTGCCGGTCTTCACCGTCGCCGCCGCCGCGTGGGTCGTGCTGTTCACCGTGATCGGCATACTGCGTTTCAGAAGATCGGATATAAGATAAATCACGCCGCGTCTTGACAAACGCGGAAAACGGTTGTATAATAACGGAAAACTCCTGAACGGACACGAAATGAAGAAAAGAAACCTTATAGCGGACGCGTTTTTCGAGGGGATCGCGAAATTCTCCGAGGAAAGCGGCGCCTACAATTTCGAGAGCCGAGCCGAATACTCTGGCAAAGGCGACGGAAAACAGCTTACCCGCATGATCTGCACGGCAAGCTACGCGAAATACGATATCGAATACGTTTACACGGCGCGCGGGTCGGGTGTTTTCAGCATGCTCACGTTCCGCATCATCTTCGACCGGAGCAGACCGTATATAAAGTATTCGCCGTATGATCTTATGTACGTCGTCGACGATAAGGATTTCCGCTGTTATTACTACGCGTATATCGAGAACCCCGAGCGGATGAGGACGGTGACGGACGCGCTCTGCCCGATGATAGCGGAGCTTTTGCCGCGCCTCGACAGGCTCGCGCACAGCAAGGCAGCGCTCGACAACGTTTTCGACAAGTTCTCGGATTCCGTCAATTCGTATTACGGGCGCGATATACTGCGCGCCGGAAGCGAGGGCGGGGAGGATATCGATGGGTATCTCGACGGTTACTGCCGAAGCGACAACGCTTTTTACGCCTCGCGCGCCTACGGAAGCTACCTGCGCGGCAACTACAACGCCGCGTACGACGCGATGCGCCGCATGCGCTTCAAAACGTACTATCAGATAAGGCTCATGTCGTTCATGGCTACGCTTACGGAGCGGTACGAGCCGGCAGAGAGGGCGGCTGACACGACGGGCGACGGCACGGCGGCGATCCGCGCGCAGATCCTGCGGCTGATCGTGTCGATGCTGATAATGACGATCCCCGCCGCGCTGTTCTTCATCGCGATCTACTATCTGTCCGCGCTCGTGATATACCGCGGCTCGCTGTGGGCTGACGCGTATTACTTCCCCAACGCTCTTGCGTATATCGGCGGCTGCGCGCTGCCGGCGATGCTGGCCAGCCAGGCGGCGAGACGCATAACGCTGATCGCATTCCCCGCGGCGCGCCGTAAATATCTGTCGGATCTTGATAAGATCACGGCGACGAACGGCGTCAGAAACGGCTGCCTGTCGGTCATGACCGGGCTTTTCGCCGTCTGGGCGGCGGTCCTCGTTATCGCCTCCGCCAACTCGCACGCGGCGTTCTACAAAGACGGCGTGCGCCTGCCGTCGGAAAGCTCTATGTTTTCAAGCGACAATTACGCGTATTCAGACGTGGAAAAACTCGTCCACGCCGAGGGCGGCTACGATATCTACGGGAAATACCGACAGAGCAGCCGCTACGTGATCGTTCTGAAGAACGGCAGGAAATTCTATCTGTCGTCGGAGCTGACGTCAAAGCTGACCGAGGAAAAGGTCGTTCCGATAATGGAAGAGCACGGCGTCCCCGTCAGGACCGTTCACGACGTCGAGGATCTCGATTTCGAGCCTGAAACGGAGGAGTAAAACGAAAAAAACAGACCTGTGCAGGTCTGTTTTTATTCTGCGCTTATAGATCATTCAAATCCCTTTTCACGAAGGGCGGCGTCAGCCTTGCGCGGGTCGTCGACGCGCAGTACCACGCGGGCGAGGCTGTCTGACGAAGGCGAGCTGAACGCGTATACGTATTCTACGGAAATGCCGCAGTTGTAAAGGACCTTCAGCGCCTCGGTGAGGCCGCCCGGCCTGTTCTCGAGATTGACGCAGATCACGTCGCCGACGGAAACAGTCATCCTGTTGCTGCGCAGCTCGTCCGCGGTCAGCTCCGGATTGTCTACGATTATGCGAAGCACGCCGAAGTCGGTCGTGTCGGCGATCGACAGCGCGTGGATGTTCACGCCTAGGTCCGCGATCATGCCCGTCACCTGCGCGAGCTTGCCCGTTTTGTTTTCCACGAATATTGAAAGCTGTTTGATTATCATTGCCGTTTCCTTTCTATTTCACGTATTCATATTCAAAACCGTAGAGGCTCACGAGGTCGCCGTCGCAGACGCCCTGCGCCTCCATCTGATCGTATATGCCGAATTTGCGGAGCATCGTGTCGAAATACGCCATCGATTCGCGGTCGTCGAAGTTTATCCTGCCCATGAGCCGGTAAAGCCACGCGCCCTCGACCTCCCATACGTCGCCGTTCTTCGTGACGGTCACGGTCGGCGTCTGGTCGGGCTTTATGTCGTCCTCCTCGGTGTATTCCGTCTCGTACACCGTCAGCGGAGGCAGCTTGTCGAGCTCGTTTTTGACGGTCCGCACGAGCGTTTCCACACCCTCGCCGGTCGCCGCGGAAATATACGCGAGATCCCTGCCGGTCTCCCTGACGTATGCTTCGAACGCCTCGACGTCGGTGATTTCGCGGTCGAGCGCGTCGGTCTTGTTCGCGACCACTATCTGCGGACGCGAAGCCAACTCAGCCGAATACTTTTGCAGCTCTGAGTCTATCGTCTTCAGATCGTCGACAACGTTTCTGCCCTCTGACTGCGAGACGTCGACTATGTGGAGCAGCAGTCTGCATCTGTCTATGTGCCGCAGAAAATCGTGACCGAGCCCGAGCCCGTCCGACGCGCCCTCGATCAGCCCCGGGATGTCAGCGCATACGAACGCGCCGCCGTCGACCGGCACCACGCCGAGATTTGGAGACAGCGTCGTGAAGTGATAATCCGCGATCTTCGGCTTCGCCGCCGAGATGACGGAGAGCAGGGAAGACTTACCCACGCTCGGCATCCCGATCAGACCGACGTCCGCGATCATTTTAAGCTCGAGGATGACTTCTTTTTCCGGTCCCTCGATGCCGTTTTTCGCGAATCGCGGTATCTGCCTCGTCGGCGTGGCGAAATGCTTGTTTCCCCAGCCGCCCTTGCCGCCGTGCAGACACACGAAAGGCTCGTCGTCGGAAATGTCTTTTATTACTTTCCCGGTCGCCGCGTCGCGTATCACGGTGCCTTTCGGCACGCGGATGACGAGGTCCTCGCCGTTCTTTCCGTGAAACTTCGCGCCGGCGCCGTTGCCGCCGTTTTCGGCGACGTACTTTCTGCGGTATCTGAAATCGAGCAGCGTGTCCTTGCCCTGATCGGCCTGAAAGACCACGTTGCCGCCGCGCCCGCCGTCGCCGCCGTCCGGCCCGCCCTTCGCGACGTATTTCTCGCGCCGGAAGGAGACACAGCCGTTGCCGCCGTTGCCGGCTTTAATATAGATTTTGACGTAATCAGTAAACATCACATACCACACATTCCGAGAAATTCCGCTTCGTCGATGACCGGCACGCCGAGAGCCTGCGCCTTCGTCAGCTTGCTTCCGGCTTTCTCACCGGCTAACACGTAGCTCGTGTTCTTTGACACCGAGGACGACGCTTTGCCGCCGCGCTCGGTTATCATCGCCTCCGCCTGTTCGCGCGTCATCGTCGGCAAAGTGCCTGTCAGAACGAACGTCAGCCCGGCAAACGCGTCGCTTACGGCGGTTTTCTCATATTTCGTAACGACCCCCGCCGCCGTCAGCTCGTCTATCAGCCGCCTTGTCTGCGGATGGGAGAAAAAGTTTATCGTGTATTCCGCCATCACCGCGCCGAAATCTGGTATAGAGCACAGCTCTTCCTGCCCGGCGGTGAACAGCGCTTCGATGTCGCCGAAATGCGACGCGAGCGCCGACGCGGCCTTCGCGCCGATGTTCCTTATGCCGAGCGCGTAGATCAGCCTGTCAAGCCCGGCTTTTTTGGAGTTTTCTATCGCCTGTATCAGGTTTTCCGCGGATTTTTCGCCCATGCGGTCGAGCCCCGCGACGTCTTCGGCTTTCAGCTTGTAGATGTCCGCCGCGTCCTTTATCAGTCCCTGACCGATAAGCAGTTTCACGATCGCGGGACCGCATCCGTCGATGTTCATCGCGTCGCGGCTCGCGAAATGGACGAGATTGCGCTCGAGCTGAGCGGGACAGGACGAGTTCGTGCAGCGCACCGCCGCCTCGTCGTCCTTCACCACGGGCTCGCCGCAGGACGGGCAGACCGCGGGCATCTCGTACGGCACGGCGTCCGCCGGGCGCTTCGACAGCTCGACTCTGCACACCTCGGGGATTATATCGCCGGCCTTCGACACCTCGACGGTGTCGCCGATGCGTATATCTTTTGCTTTGATAAAATCAATATTGTGGAGCGTCGCGGCGCGGACCGTCGTCCCGGCGAGCCTTACCGGCTCGAGCACGGCGAGCGGCGTCAGGACGCCCGTGCGTCCGACCTGGACGGTGATGTCCGTCAGCTTCGTCAGCTTCGCTTCCGGCGGGAACTTGTAGGCGACCGCCCATTTCGGCCGGCCGGAATTCTCGCCGATCTTCGGGCGCAGCGACAGATCGTTCACCTTGATCACAACGCCGTCTATATCGTACGGCAGTTCCGCTCTTTTTTCGCCTATCGCGTTTATATGCTCCGTCACCTCGCCGGCGGTGTGCGCCTCTTTGATGAACGGTATCACGCGGAAGCCGAGCCGGCTCATCGCCTCAAGCGAGCCGGTGTGCGTGGCAAAGCTTACGCCGTCCGCCTCCTGCACGTTGAATACGAATATATCGAGTTTCCTTTTCGCCGTTATACGGCTGTCGAACTGGCGCAGAGAGCCCGCCGCGGCGTTGCGCGGATTCGCGAAAAGCGGCTCGCCGGTGATCTCTCTTTCCTCGTTCAGCTCCTCGAAACTCTTTTTTGGCATATAGACTTCGCCGCGCACCTCGAGCAGAGGCACGTCTTCCGTCAGCTTCAGCGGCACGGATCCGACCGTTTTCAGGTTTTCCGTGACGTTTTCGCCGATGAAGCCGTCGCCGCGCGTCGCGCCCTGCGTGAAGCTGCCGTTCTCGTAATGAAGACACACGGACAGTCCGTCTATCTTCGGCTCGACGGAGAACGAATCCGCCCCCTGCGCGATCATATCCGCGACGAAGTTGCGCACCGCGTCGAAATCGAAAATATCGTCGAGCGACCCCATCCGGTTGCGATGCGTTATCTTCTCGAATTTATCAAGCACCGCGCCGCCCACGCGCTTCGTCGGCGACGTCGGGCTGTCGAACTCTGGATGCTCCTCCTCGAGCTTCTTCAGCTCGTCGAACAGCGCGTCGTACTCGAAATCAGAGATCTCCGGCGCGTCGTAAACGTAGTACCTTATCGAATGGTAATTTATCTTTTCTCTTAATTCTTCGATTCTTTTTTTGATATCCATTTTATTTTTCTATCACGAGTCCGTCGTACGACATTATAAAGCCGTGCGGCTTTGCCATCTTCATGAAGTTTTCGTAAGTCCAGTCTACCTCGCCCGGATCGTCGGCACGCAGACCGTTGTGGCTGAAATGGTGGCTAATAAAGACCGTGTCGCCTTTAACGCAGCCGTTTTCTTCAAGTATCCGCTTGACTTTGAGGTTTGCGGCGAAGCCCATGTGGCCCGTCTCGTTCGGACTGTGGCCGAGCGTGCAGTCGAGCGATACGATGTCGAGCTTTCTGCCCTTCAGATAATCGAACGTCGACGGGATGAGCATACCGGAGTCGTTGCCGTAAAGCAGGCTCACGCCTTCACTTTCTATCAGGTAAATATACGCGTCCTCCGGCAGGCAGTGGTGCGCCGAAAGCGGCGTCACTGTGTATCTGCCGATCTGAAACGGCTGATACGGCGGCACGAAATTGAAATCAAAGCCGCGGCGGGAAAGATCCTTGCCGAAGACGGCTTCTATCCCCGCCTCGACGTTCCTGTTGCCGAACACATGCAGGTTTGCCTTATCCTCCGGAAGCAGCGCGAACGGCGGGACCATTCTGAATTCAAGTTCGTGTACGCAGAAATGATCACTGTGTGAATGTGTGAAAAGAAGATAGTCGATTTTATCGAGCCTTATCCCGAGCGCAAGCGTGCCTGTGTACGCGTCGGGTGAAAGATCTATCATCAGATCGTCGTTTATCACGGCTCCGCTTCTTCTCCGAAACTCCTTGCCTCCCGTTTTTCTTGCTTTTTCGCAGAAAGAACACTCGCAGAACAGTGCCGGCACCGCTTCAGCGGCGGCAGTCCCGATATAGGTAAGTTTCATTTCATCATCCCGCCTTTCGTGATCGTCATATTCTAACTTATTATATATTATTTCATCGGTTTTTTCAAGTACGTAGTGAAAAAAATTCCGAAAAGTATTGACAAATAATGAGAGTTGTGATATCATTGTGCTAATCAAACGACACAAGAGAGGAGATGCATCGTATGAACGCTGCCGACAGCAGGCCGGTATACGTACAACTGATCGATAAAATCTATACGATGGTACTGTCCGGGCAGTATCCGCCCGGCGCGAAACTGCCGACGGTAAGGGAGCTTGCCGAGCTGATGCAGGCAAACCCTAACACGGTACAGAGAGCCCTTTTCTATCTTGAGGACAGAGGGCTGATCTACACGCAGCGCACCACCGGGAAATTCATAACGGACGATCCGGCGGTGATAGAGAACGCAAGGGAGGCGATGGCGTCGCAGTACACCGGAGAATATCTGCAGAAGATGGCTCAGATCGGCGTCGACGCCGCGTCCGCGATAAAAATGCTGAACGAAAAGGGGGGCAACTGACTTGGCACTCATCGAATACAGAAATCTCACCAAGCGGTACGGCGCGATCACGGCGCTCGCCGGCATCGATCTCGATATACCGGCGGGACGCATCGTCGGTCTGCTCGGACCGAACGGCTCCGGCAAAACGACGCTTATCAAGCTGACCGCCGGGCTTCTCACGCCGACCGCAGGCAAAGTTTATATCAACGGCAGGGAACCGGGACCGGAGAGCAAAGCCGAGATAGCGTACCTGCCCGAGCGCTCCTACATGAGCGAATGGATGTCGGTACAGGCGTTCGTAGACTATTTCGCCGACTTCTACCGCGATTTCGACCGCGTCAAGGCGACCGAGATGCTTACGAGACTCGGCATCGACATCAAGCGAACGTTAAAGACGCTTTCAAAAGGCACCAAAGAGAAGGTCCAGCTCGTGCTCGTGATGAGCCGCGCGGCGAAGGCGTATTTCCTCGACGAACCGATCGCCGGCGTCGACCCCGCGGCGAGGGATTATATCCTCAACACGATAATACGCAATTATTCCGAGAACGCGTCCGTCATCATCTCGACGCACCTGATCTACGATATCGAAAACGTGCTCGACGACGCGGTGTTTCTGAAGGACGGACAGATCGTTCTCGCCGATTCCGCGGACAATATCCGTGAAAACACCGGAAAATCCGTCGATATGCTTTTCAGGGAGGTGTTCAGATGTTAGGCAAACTGATGAAATACGACATGAGATACATGGCGCGCATACTCCCGTGGCTGTATCTCGGCGGCGTATTCCTTTCGCTGCTCGTCACCGGCGGCATCATGCTGTTCTCAAACGATCTCGTTATGATATTCGGTATGGAGATCGTGCTTCAGGTGCTGTCTCTCGGCATCGAAGCGATAGCGGTCTGCTCGACGATATTCATGATCGTCCGTATATACCGCAATATGTTCTCCGACGAAGGTTATCTGACCTTCACGCTCCCGGTTAAAACCGGCGACATTATAAACAGCAAGATACTGACGGGCGCAATTTGGACGTTCTTCAGCTATATCGTATCGGCCGTCATGGCGGCGATACCCGCGGCGGCGGTGATATTCAAACTCACCGTGTCGTTCGGCGACGGAGGCTCGTCGCTGTTGAAAGCGCTCGACTGGATCGCCGGTCTGTTCATCGAAGTGCTTAAAACGAGCCCGATAAAGGTGTTCACGATGATAGCGCTTTTCGTGATCATCGCGGCGGCGCTGATGTTCTACGGCCCGTCCCTGTACTCGTTCTGCGCGGCGGTGACGCACAAGGCGAAGAAGGCGAGAGCCTTCGCGTCGATCGGTATGTTCATCGGCATAAGTTACGCCATAATGTTCGTGCTTTCCGCCGTGGTGATAGCGGTATACATCATCGGCATCACGTCGTTCGACAGGATCTACGGCGAGATAGGAGGGCTGCTCCCGACGTCGTTTTCCATGTTCGGGTCGCTTGAAGGCGCGGCGGCGGAGCTGATAGGCGTCTTCATGGATCTCGCGATCGCGGCGATGCTTATAATCGCGATCGTTTTATCCGGCGTCACGGTATTCTCGTGGCTGATGTCGCTGCGCATCACCAAGAGAAAACTCAATCTCAACTGAAAAAAAAGGCGCCCGAGAAAAAAAGGGCGCTTTTTTTGCAAAAAAAGTGTAAGAAAACGAAAAAAACATACGTCTAACTATACGAAAGAACTGCAGACTTTCAATGTGATCGGAGAAGACAATGGACAGGGGCGCCGAAAGTTACGAAAAATACAGAAGCGGGCAGGATGAAGGCTTTTACGAGCTGGTCCGCGAATATTCCGACGGGCTCACTATGTATATAAACGGCATAGTGGGAGACTTTTTCCGCGCGGAAGAGCTGGCGGACGACACGTTTTTCAAGCTCGCGGTCAAAAAACCGGCGTTCCGCGGCGCGTCGTCGTTCCGCACCTGGCTTTACAGCATAGGCAGGAACGTCGCGCTCGACAGCCTGCGGCGCGACAGGACGCCGCCGCACGAGCAGATCGACGAGGACGCCGCCGCGCCCGACGATCCCGAATCGTCTTACATAGAAGACGAGACGAAGCGTCAGCTTTACCGGGCGATGGACAGACTCCGCCCGGAATACCGCGAGGTGCTCTGGCTCAGCTTCTTCGAGGACATGAAAGCGGATCAGATATCAACGCTTTTGCATAAAAGCAAAAACAACGTACATCAGCTCATACTCCGCGCCAAACGCGCGCTGAAAGACGAGCTGGAACAGGAGGGTTTCGTATATGAAGGACAATGAGACAAGGGCAAGACAGATCTTGCAGAAAAGAGACGAATACAACGAAAAACAGACCGTTAAGCGCAGAAAAGCCGCGCGCGTCTCGCTCATAGCGGCGGTGCTCGTAATAGCGGTCACGCTCCCGACTGTCCTCGTGATAGCCGGAAGAGCGAGAAACGCTACGCCCGCGCCGGACGTCGACGGGACGACTGCCGCTGCATCGACGGGTACGCTCGACGGCGAGCCCGCGGGCGAAGTGACGTACAACGACGGCGTGATCGGCGGGACCGGCGTCGGACCGTTATATGACGGTACCGGAATCGCGTCCGCGGATGTCGACCGTTCCGAATATGGCGTCAAGGAAATCGCGCCTTCCGCCGCGTCTCCGGAAGGCGTAGCCGACGCTCCCGACGCCGTAGAATACTGGGAAAACGACCTCGACGCGAAAGCGGGAACGCTTACCGCCGGCGAGTGGAAGGATCTCGACGCGCTCGGACAGTGGTATGAAAAACTGGCGTCCGCGACGTGGAGCAGATACGTGAACGAAAGAAAGATCAGCCCGGCAAAGATCGTTACCGTCACCGTCAAGGCGGGTGACGCGCCGTGCTTCAACACGGAGGTCAAACTGATATCGGGCGACAAGACCGTGTTCACCGCGAAGACCGACGTCAACGGCCGCGCTTATCTGCCGTGCGGACTTACCGGCGCCGATCAGGTCGAAGCCGCGGTCGTAGGCGATAACGTCGTCGCGCTCGACGGCAAAACGGAGATAGAAGTGCAGGCGCAGGAAGCCGGGATTTCCGTCACCGCGCTCGATCTGATGCTCATGATCGACACCACCGGCAGTATGGGCGACGAGCTCGAATATATCAAAGCCGAGCTGTCCGACCTTGTCAGCCGCATCCACGAGGCGGGCGAAAATCTGTCCGTCCGCGTCAGCGTGAACTTTTACCGTGACGAAGGCGACGATTACGTCGTCAAATACTACGACTTCAGAAGCGATATCAGCGAATGCCTCGAACAGATATCCGGGGAACACGCCGCGGGCGGCGGCGACTACCCCGAGGCGGTCCATACCGCGCTCGAGAACGCCGTGACCGGCCACCAGTGGAGAAATGAAGCCGTGAAGCTCTGCTTCTTCGTGCTCGACGCGCCGCCCCACGACGCAAACGACGTGCAGGGAGTAAACGAAAGCATCGCGTCGTCTCTGACGGAAGCGGCGAAGCAGGGAATACGCATCATCCCGGTCGCCTCGTCAGGAGTCGATCTTGAAACGGAGATAATCCTCAGATCGTTCGCGGTCGTCACCGGCGGCACTTACGTGTTCATCACGAACGATTCCCATATAGGCTCCGATCATAAGGAAGCCGAGGTCGGAGATCACGTGGTCGAAACGCTCAACGAGTGCATGATCCGCGTCAGCTGCGAATACTGCGGCGTATATCACGGAGAAAAGATCCCCTACACGCAGACAAGAAACGATCAGCAGCAGTAACAAGCTGAAGCCGTAAGGCTTCAGCTTAGCTGAAAACCGCAGGTTTTCAATTTAGCTGCGAGCGCAGGCGAGCAATTTAGCTGCGAGCGCAGACGAGCAATTTAGCTGCGAGCGCAGACGAGCAATTTAACTGCGAGCGCAAGCGAGCAATTTAGCTGAAAAACCACCGTGGCGCAAAAACGCCGCAGTGGTTTTTTATTTTATCCGGATACGGGTTTATCCGATCTTGTTTTTCAGCCGCAGATTGTCGGCGATCATCGCGATGAATTCGGAATTCGTCGGCTTGCCGCGGTCGTTCTGGATCGTGTAGCCGAAATAAGAGTTCAGCGTTTCCACGTCGCCGCGGTCCCACGCCACCTCTATCGCGTGGCGTATCGCGCGCTCGACTCGCGACGAGGTCGTTTTGTATTTCTTCGCGACGGACGGATACAGCACCTTCGTCACGGCGTTTATGATGTCGTTGTCGGCGATCGCCATGAGTATCGCGCAGCGCAGATACTGATAACCCTTGATATGCGCCGGAACGCCGATCTGATGTATGATCCGCGTGACCTGCGTCTCTATATCGTTGTCGCGGTCGATGTGCGGCTGAGCCTTGAACGTGCCGTTTTTCAGACCGTACAGCCGTTTCATACGCTCCGCCAGCACGGCGTTGTCGAACGGCTTTACCATGCAGTAAGCCGCGCCCGCCTCGTCCGCTTCCATGAATATGTTCTGGTTGCCGACGACGGTGGTGACGATGAACTCCGGGTATCTGTCCTTCGGCGTCACGTCCTTCACCGCCTTTATCAGCCGCACGCCGTCCGTCCCCGGCAGCCACATATCGCATATTATGAAATCCGGCTGGATGGCGCGCGCCTTCGACGTCGCCTCGGCGCCGTCGCACGCGTCGTCGCACAGAAAGCTCCCCTCCCTGACGAGATAATCGTGTACGCTTTTGCAAAACTGCCTTGACGGATCCGCAATTAGTACCTTGATTTTGGTATCCATTTTCTCAAACCTCCCAATATTTCCCAAAATTTGGTATTTTATGGGAATATAATACCACATCAACCGAGATTTTTCAAGATGTTTTGCAAAAAAATAATGCCAAAAATTCCCAATGATTTTTGTGCATATTGCCGTTTTATTTCTTTCGCTCGACACGGTCGGGGAAAATGTCGTATATTACGACACCGTCGCCCTGCGTTATCGCGACGTCGGCGCCGAGCGCCTTGAGCGTGCTTATCACGCGCATAGACGGATGACCGTAGCTGTTTCTGCCGCAGGAAATCACGGCAAACGACGGGGAGACCGCGCGCAGGAAGTCGTCGGACGACGAGTAGTCGGAGCCGTGGTGGGCGATCTTTATAACGTCGCTGCGCATGGAAGAGCCGTATTTTGACAGCATCGTCTTTTCCTCTGCGGCGGACGCGTCGGCGCATAAAAGAACGGCTTTCCCGCCGCGGCTGATCCGGCAGACGATGCTCGTCTCGTTGTCCTTTTTCGCCTTCGCGTTTGGCGCGAGCACGTCAATTCTCAGCTCCCCGCAGACGTAACTCTGACCGGTCCGCGCGTATATGATCTCCTCGCCGCTCACACCGCCGACTATGTTCCGGTACGCGAAGATCGAGGTGTCGACCGGCTCCGGCATCAGCAGGCGGTAAACGGAGAACTCATTCATTATCTTTGGCACGTCGCCCGCGTGGTCGCGGTCGAAATGCGTGACGATCATATAGTCCACGTGACCGATCCCGAGCCGCTGCATATAACCGATCGCCTGCTCGGACCCGCCTTCGGCGGCATCGATCACGACGACCGAGTCGCCGCAGATAACGATCGCGCAGTCTCCCTCTCCCGCGTCGAAGAAGACTGCGCGCATAAAGCCGTCCGGGCGGTCGTCCGGCAGTCTGCCGGATACGGCGGTGAAGCCGAAAACGACCGTCAGCACGGCAAGCACCGCCCTTACGACGGTGCGTATGATCCTGTTTTTGGCCGGCTTATCCATTTTCCGACGCCGCCGGCGCGGATGTGATGCGCTTCAGCGTTTCGGTCGGGAATTTGGCGCGGCGGTCGAACGTGTAAAGTCCGTTCTGCTCCTGCTCGACATCCGTCAGCTGCGTGTAGCAGAAGGCGCAGAGCTTATCGTTCTGCAGAAGCGCCGAGACGAGCCCCTCGTAGCGTTGCAAAAATTCGTCCATATCGGCGGGCGACGCTCCGTAGCCCCAGCCGCCCTTGACTCCGGGCGACCACCACGTGCCGCCGAACTCGGAAACGAAACAGAGATCGTCCGGATACGGTCCGGTCCAGTCGCCGATCTGCTCGCCCTTCATCAGCTTGTCGTATTTTTCCTTGAATTTGACCGGATCCTGCTCGTAGTCGTGGCAGTCGTACATGTCGCAGAAGCCTTTGACGTGGAACCAGCCGCTCGTGTCGATGACGGGGCGCGTCGGGTCGAGCGCTTTGGTCATCCTGTAAATATATTTCAACAGCTCCGGATCCTGGTTCTGCTGCGTTTCATTGAACGGGCACCAGCCTATCAGCGCCGGATGGTCGAAGTCGCGCTCGACCTCCTCGAGCCATTCGGAAACGAAGCCCTTCCACGCCTCGGGCCGAGATATGTCGAGCACCCAGTTAGCGTGCTCGCCCCAGACCATATAGCCGAGCCTGTCCGCATGATACAGGAACCTCGGCTCGAATATCTTCTGATGGAGCCTCGCGCCGTTGTAGCCGCACGCCATTGAAAGCTCTATGTCGCGTTTCAGAGCCTCGTCGGTCGGCGCGGTGTAGACGCCGTCGGGATAAAAGCCCTGATCGAGTATGAAGCGTCCGAAAACGGATTTTCCGTTTATGTAGAATCTGTGATCGTGAACGGATACCTCGCGTATGCCGAAATAGCTCTGCACCGCGTCGTCGCCGAGCGTCAGCGTCAGATCGTACAGATTCGGCTCGCCCGGCGCCCAGAGCTTGGTGTCTTCTATGATCAGCGTAAGCTCCGTGTTCTCGCCGCGCACGACCGCCTCGGCCTGATCCTCCTCGGCGCCGTCATAAAACGCGGTCGCCGTGAGTTTTTTGCCGTACGCGTTCTTCGTTTTGACGACGAGTCTTACGACGCCGTCCGTCTTCGTGTAATATTTCGCCGACACGATGTGCGCCTCGGGCACGGCCTCGAGCCATACCGTCTGCCAGATGCCGGTCGTGCGCGTGTACATGCAGCCGTACGACTCGAATCTGTTGCTCTGCTTGCCGGCGGGCTGTTCGCCCTTCCGGTTGTCGTCGTATGCGCGGATCGTTATGTCGTTTTCGCCGTCTTTCAGATACGGCGTTATATCGAAGCTGAAAGAGATATAGCCGCCGATATGGCGTCCGGCTTCCTTGCCGTTGACCCAGACCGTCGTTTCGTAATCGCACGCGCCGATATGAAGCAGCACGCGTTTGCCTTTGAAATCATCAGGCAGAGATATCTTTCTTTTATACCATACGCAGCGCATAAAATCCTTGATCCCGATCCCGGAAAGCTGCGATTCGGGGCAGAACGGCACAACTATCTTCGACGGCAGCGACTCCGCCTCAAACAGTTTTCTTTCGACGCCGCTTACGCCGTGGTCTATCTCGAACTGCCATTCGCCGTTGAGATTGCACCACGCCTCGCGCATGAATTGCGGAAAAGGATGTTCACTTCTCGGTATGCTCATACAGACCTCACTTGTTTTTTTCTTTCATTTTATCACATATACTCCGGCTTTTCAAGGTATTATTTAAAAAATATGAAAAAAACGGCGCGGTTTTTGCACCGCAGACCAAACGGGCGGGCTCCGGTTGAATTGTTCATACATCTGCGGTATAATCCGATACGGTAATATAGGGTAACAAGAATTATCCGAACCACGTTTTCGGACGGCATCTCGTCGCCCCTGCTTCGTTAAACCCCTTGTTGTTACGTATAGTAGCATCTACGGGCTTTGCCTCGCAGGAACAACGATCTACTCGTCCGAAAATCCGAAGGACTCAAACGGATGATATTTCCAGATATTTTCGGCGCGGCAGGAAGCAGGAATACGCCGGTATTCCAATGACGACAAGCCGAAAAGAGCCGAAATAGCGCCGTTTGAGCGGGTTCGGATAACTCTTGTTACCCTAGTAAGGCGGTGAGAAATTGAAGCTCGAAAACAGTATTGAGACTCCGAGACTGATAATACGCGCATACGAAAAAAGCGATCTCGGTTTCTGTCTGTCGCTGTGGTGCGACAAAGAAAACGGGCGCTACATGGCCGATCCCGCCATTGAAAACGCCGACGAAAAGTATCTGTCTCTTGTTGAAGCCATGGCGGACGAAAAGGACGGTCTGTATCTTATCGCGCAGCTGAAGGGAAGCGATACCCGCGTCGGGACGTGCTGCGCCTTTCCCGAAGGCGGCAGCTGCGATATCGGCTACTGCGTGCGCAGGGACCTGTGGAGGCAGGGCTACGGCGGCGAGATCGTCGAAGCGCTGATCGGTCTGGCGGCCGCAAACGGGATGACTTCCGTCACCGCCGAGGCGGCGGACGACAACGCCGCGTCGGTCGCGCTGCTTGAAAAGTACGGATTTCACGCGGACCGGATAACGCGCTACAAAAAGCGCGGAGAGGAGACGTATTTCGACGCTCACGTATACGTCCTCACGCTCGGACAAAACGGCAAGTGCTGACGAACACGTAAAAAATCCCGCCGGGGACGGGATTTTTTTGCAAAAAGGTATTGACAAACGCGGCTTTATGTGATATAATCACCGCGTTATCCAAAGACAGCAGGTTACGGTAAAAGCGATGAGCTTTCCTGCCGAGGAGAAAAGTGATAGATTTTTTATCATTTCCGTTCTTTGGAGCGGAAATTTTTCTTCTCTCGTATTTGGTAAATCTATACGGAGGTAAAACAAACATGGCAAAAGAGAAAACTATCGCCGCGAAAGCGAAAGTAGTTGAAGAACTCAGCGCCAGACTGAAAGATGCTTCTTCCACCGTTATAGTCAACTACGCCGGCATCACCGTCGAGGATGATACCAAGATGCGCAAAGCACTGCGCGAAGCGAACGTCGACTATACCGTCATAAAGAACCGCATCACTCTGCGTGCGCTCGAAGCTCTCGGCTACAATGAATTCGGCGATATTCTCACGGGGATGACCGCGGTTGCGATCGGCAAAGACGAAGTGTCTGCCGCCAAGGTCCTGAAGGAATACGACGACAAGGTCGAGACCTTCA
Organism: Clostridia bacterium; assembly: GCA_017619885.1. GTDB lineage: Bacteria > Bacillota > Clostridia > Oscillospirales > CAG-272 > UBA1248. The sequence continues at coordinate 22,035 of JAFZRM010000053.1, forward strand.
GCATCAAGGCCGGTATATGCGACGGTAAAATGCTCGACCGTGACGAAGTCCTGGCTCTCGCTGCGATCCCGAACAGGGAAGTTCTTATTTCCAAGATGCTCGGCAGCCTGAACGGTCCTCTCTACAAACTCGCGATCGCACTTCAGGCGGTCGTAGACCAGGGCGGCGCAGCTCCCAAGGAAGAGGCGCCCGCGGCTGAAGAGGCCGCACCGGAAGCTCCTGCGGAACCGGAAGCAACTCCCGCAGAATAAAAAACACCACATAATAAATTGAATTTGGAGGAAAAACAAAATGGCATCCGAAAAGACTACTGCTATACTTGACGCGATCAAGGGACTTACGATAATTGAACTTGCCGATCTCGTAAAAGAGATCGAGGCTGAATTCGGCGTATCCGCCGCCGTATCCGTCGCCGCTCCCGCGGCCGGCGAAGCCGCTCCCGCCGTCGAGGAAAAGACTGAATTCACCGTCGTCCTCAAAGGCTATGACGAAACCAAGAAAATGGGCATCATCAAGCTGGTCCGCGAAGTTACCGGTCTCGGCCTGAAGGAATCCAAGGACCTCGTCACCGAGGCTCCGAAGCCCATCAAGGAAGGCGTTGACAAGGCTACGGCTGAAGCTCTTGAGAAGCAGTTCACCGAAGCAGGCGCTCAGATCGAACTCAAATAATCTACCGCCGTATAAAAAAAACGCACCCGAGCGGGTGCGTTTTTTTTGCTTTAATACGCCGGTATCTCGTTTTTGAACAGCTCGTAAAACTCGGTGTTGCTGACGCAGATCACGTCCTCAGCCCCGCTCATGAGCTTGATCAGCCGCTCGAGTCTGCCGTACGTGTCGAAGGCGTCGAGCTCGTAGGCGTGGTTCCATACGTAGAAGACGGCGTCACGGTCCGGATTCAGCTTCAGAAACTGCTCCGCCAGCTCGTTCGTGCAGTCCTCGCTCAGAGAACACGACGGATACCAGAGCATGAACTGCTCCGGAAGGCTGAAATCGTGCGTCGCGCGCGCGGCGCATCTCGAATAGCGGATATCCGTCAGCTCGATTATCTTTTTTATCGTCGTCTCCGAGGCGTTAAGCTCGCTGCCCGGCCACGACATACCGACCGGCGCGTAACCGAATATGCGCTTGATGTTGTCCGCGTCGCCGCCGACCTCCTCCCTAAGCTTCTCCGGCTGATCGTCGTACCAGACGAGGCAGGGGTGATGGAGCGTGTGCACCTGCACGTCGAACCCGTCGTAGATGCCGGTCTTTATCTCGTCCTCGGTGAATCTTATATGCGTGACGTCGTCCCGCCCGAACTGCGACGGTCCGACGTCGGGCCAGTTGGCGCCGAACAGACCGGTGTTTATGAAGAACGTGACGCCGTAAAAGTTATGATCCCTGCAGATCTGCGTGACGCGTCTGTCCTGTGTCACGCCGTCGTCGAAGCTCATCGTGAAATATTTGCGCGGTTTGCCGTCGCGGACCGTGCCGGATGTGATCCTGTTGTCTTTCATTGTGTTTCGTCCTTTCCGCCTGTGCTGAGCCTATTATATACCCACAAAAACGAAAAGTCAAGTGCAAACTCATTTTTGCCCCGCATCTAAAGTTCATAAAAAGTTGGCACGGAAGGGATATAATTATTGAAGAATTTCCGTTATAATATATCGGATACAAAAACCGATCTACGAGGTGCGAAATGCTCGAAATGAAAAACGTGTCCTTCACCGTCAGCGTCGACGGGACGGACAAGCATATAATAAAAAACGTCGATCTGACGATACCCGACGGCAGGCTCGTCGTGATCACCGGCCCGAACGGCGGCGGCAAGTCGACCGTCGCGCGGCTGATCACCGGCATCGAGCGCGTCACGGAGGGCAGGATCATATATAACGGCGCCGATATAACGGATATGTCGGTCAGCGAGAGGGCGAAGCTCGGAATCGCCTTCGCGTTCCAGCAGCCCGTCAGATTCAAAGGGCTCAACGTCCTCGACCTGATCCGCCTCGCCTCCGGCAGACGGCTCAACGTCGCCGACTCCTGCGAGTATCTTTCCGCCGTGGGTCTGTGCGCGCGCGATTATATCGACCGCGAGGTCAATTCCAGCCTTTCCGGCGGCGAGCTGAAGCGCATAGAGATCGCCACAGTGCTTGCGCGCGGCGCGGCGCTTTCGATCTTCGACGAGCCCGAGGCGGGCATCGACCTGTGGAGCTTCAAGAATCTCATCGACGTGTTCGAGCGTATGCGCCGGACCGCCGCGGACAGATCGATCGTGATCATATCGCACCAGGAGCGCATATTAAGCATCGCCGACGAGATAATCGTGTTAAAGGACGGAAAAATCGAGCGCCGCGGCAGCCGCGACGAGGTGTTCCCGGAGCTTCTGAGATCGCCCGACGTCACGCAGCCGTGCGTAAGACAGTAACGGAGGTGACTCGGATGAAGCTTGACGAGATACAGAAAAGACTGCTGCTCGAGGTCGCGGACCTCCATTCCGTGCCCGAAGGCGCGTACAATATCAGATCGAACAGCGAGGCGGCGGGCAGAAGATCCACCGCGAACATCGAGATAACGTCGAAGACGGACGTCTCCGGCATCGACGTGCGGATAAAGCCCGGCACGAAGAACGAGAGCGTCCACATCCCGGTCGTGCTCACGCAGACGGGGCTGAAAGAGGTCGTTTACAACGATTTCTATATCGGCGAGGACTGCGACGTCGTGATCGTCGCCGGCTGCGGCATCGACAACTGCGGCAACCAGGACGCGGAGCACGACGGCATCCACCGCTTTTTCGTCGGCAAAAACGCCCGCGTGAAATACGTAGAGAAGCATTACGGCTCCGGAAGCGGGACCGGCAAGCGGATCCTGAACCCCGGCACCGAGGTGTATCAGGAGGAGGGGAGCACCGTCGAGATGGAGATGGTGCAGATCAAAGGCGTCGACGACACCGTAAGGACGACGATGGCGAAGCTCGCCGCCGGCGCGAAGCTCATCGTGCGCGAAAGACTCATGACGCACGGCAGTCAGCGCGCGGTGAGCACTTACGCCGTGGAGCTTGACGGCAAGGACTCGTCCGCTGACGTGGTGTCGCGCTCCGTCGCGCGCGAGAATTCGTATCAGAAATTCGACGCCAAGATAATCGGCAACGCGCCGTGCCACGGACACACCGAATGCGACTCGATAATCATGGAAAACGGCAGGATCCTCGCCGTCCCGGGTCTCGAGGCGAACGACATAGACGCCACGCTCGTGCACGAAGCCGCGATCGGCAAGATCGCCGGCGATCAGATCATAAAGCTGATGACGCTCGGCCTGACGGAGGCGGAAGCGGAAGAGCAGATCATAAACGGATTTCTGAGATAAAAAAACGCCGGCTGGTTCAACAGCCGGCGCCGCTTTTTCAGCCGCCGCAGTCGCCGCGTGCGGCTTTTGCTTTTTCTTTCAGCTTCGCCGCCTTGCGCTCCATGCAGACGATCAGCGCGGTGTTCGACACTATCAGCGCGATCAGCAGCATAAGACACATACCGCTTATATCGCAGGTTTTGCCGCAGCAGCGTACCGAGGCGACGTCTGAGCTTAAAAATCTCATCGCCCCGTTTTTCATTTTTTCGGTCTTCATTTTGCCTCCGTCAACGTTTTTTACGTATTATCGCCGCCGCGGGGCTTCGTCAACGCGTTATTTTATGGTTTTTTGAAGAAAAATTTCAAAATACCCATTTACAAAACGTGTTATACGATATATAATAAACAGAGAATAATACAGAGGAGCCGGGTATTTTGGAAAACAAACTTGAAAAGCTCAACCGCAGAATGCACGAAGCTGTCCGCGACGCGGAAGCGGCGGCAGAGATAATCGATAAGATAGCCGACGGCATCCTTGACGCAGAGGGCGACGTAAAATCCATAATGGAGCGCGACCCCGCCGCGTCGAGCGCCGCCGAGGTGCTTTTGCTGTACTCCGGACTTCACGCAGTCGCCGCGTACCGTGTGGCGCACAAGCTCGATCAGAAGGGGTATAAATTCGTCGCGCGCGCGATCAGCCAGACTGCGAAATTCTTCACGGATATCGAGATACACCCGTCGGCGAAGATCGGCAAGCGCCTTTTCATCGACCACGGCGCGGGCGTCGTGATCGGCGAGACCGCGGAGATCGGCGACGACTGTACGATATATCAGGGCGCGACGCTCGGCGGCACCGGAAAGCACGTCGGCAAGCGCCATCCCACGCTCGGAAATAACGTCATGGTAGGCGCGGGCGCCAAGGTGCTCGGACCGTTCAAGGTCGGCGACAACACGAAGATCGCCGCCGGAGCGGTGGTTTTGAACGAGATACCCGAGAACAGCACCGCGGTCGGTATGCCGGCGCGCGTCGTCAGACGGCAGGGCGAAAAGCCGGAGTCGGAAGGCTGCGGCGGCGACCTCGACCAGATCCACATCCCCGACCCCGTGGCGCAGGAGCTCTGTCGGCTCAGATGCCGCATTGAAGAGCTCGAAAAAAGACTTGACGAAAAGGAAAAAAACGGAGGATCGAAATGATACTGTACAACAGTCTGACACATAAAAGAGAAGAATTCTACACCAACGAGCCCGGAAAGGTGAAGGTATACACCTGCGGACCGACGGTCTACCACTTCGCGCACATAGGCAATCTGCGCTCCTATATCATGGAAGACGTGCTCGTCAGATACCTTTCGTACGCCGGATACGACGTGCTGCGCGTTATGAACATAACCGACGTCGGTCATCTGTCGTCCGACGCCGACACCGGTGAAGACAAGATGCTGAAAGGCGCGAAGCGCGAGCACAAGACCGTTATGGAGATAGCGGATTTTTATACGAAAGCGTTTTTTGAAGACGCGGACAAGCTCAACATAAAGCGCCCCGACGTGGTACAGCCGGCGACCGGCTGCATCGCCGAGTTCATCGACATGATCGACGCCCTGCTCGAAAAGGGTTACGCCTATCAGGCGGGCGGCAACGTTTATTTCGACACGTCGAAGCTCGACAAATATTACGTGTTCGGCGAGCACGACGCGGAAGACCTCGAGGTCGGCGTGCGCGAGGGCGTCGAAGCGGACGAGAACAAGCGCAACAAGACCGACTTCGTCCTGTGGTTCACAAAGTCCAAGTTCGAGGATCAGGAGCTGAAATGGGAAAGCCCGTGGGGCTACGGCTACCCCGGCTGGCATATAGAATGCTCCGCGATCTCGCTCAAATACTGCGGCGAATATCTCGATATCCACTGCGGCGGCATCGACAACCAGTTCCCGCATCACACGAACGAAATAGCGCAGTCCGAATCGTATCTCGGACATAAATGGTGCAATTTCTGGTTCCACGTGCTCCACCTGAACACCGCTTCGGGCAAGATGAGCAAATCTTCGGGCAAGTTCCTGACGATCTCCGTGCTCGAGGAGCAGGGGATCGACCCGCTCGCCTACAGATTTTTCTGCCTGAATTCCCATTACAGAAAGAATCTCATTTATTCCGACGAGGCCGTCGAGAACGCCGCGAAAGCGTATAAGAAGCTCAGAGTCAGATGCTCGGCGTTAAAAGATGAAGGCGAGGTCGACGAAGAGGCTCTTCTGAGTCTGAAAAAGAAGTTCGCGGAAGCGCTCGACAACGATCTGAACACGTCGCTCGCGGTCACCGCGGTCTACGACGTGCTGAAGGCCGGCTGCAGCGACGCGACGAAGCGCGCGGCGATAGCCGATCTCGACTCCGTCCTGTGCCTCGATCTGCTCACCCCATACGAAGAAAAGGATCAGCAGACGGAGCAGGAAGGCGGCGACCCCGAGATACTGGCAAAAATCGCCGAGCGCGCCGCCGCGAAGAAAGCGAAGGATTACGCGAAAGCCGACGCGATAAGAGCCGAGCTCGCCGCCGCCGGCATAACGCTTATCGACACCCCGCAGGGTACGACTTACAGGAGGGACTGAAATGATAAAGAACGCGATCACCAAAAGATACCCGTTGTCAAACGAGAAAAAGCTTCACGTCTTCAAGTCCGACGCGGAGGGGTTTTACGCTTGTGAAAATACTGTTGTTGCGGAATTCGTCACCGGATTCCGCAACACTCCTTTCAAAGGATATTACGAGGGAAGCGGCTGCGTCCAGGGCAGATGCGTGAACACCGCCGCCGGCAAGCTCCGCTCCGTGCGCCGCGATTACGAAACTCCGCTCGATCTGTCCGGTTATTCGTGTCTGACGGTAGCGTCCGACGTGACCAGATTCGCGCCGGGCGACCAGTACTGGCTCGACGTCCGCCTCATCTCCGACAAGGGAGTTTTCGAAGGCGAGGCGCCGATCCTCGCCGAATGCTGGAACACCACCGCGTTCACGATCGGCGGCTTCGACGGCGCGGACTGCGTCAGATCCATTGAGATCGGCGTCAGAAACGAGGGTGACGAGGACTGGGAGGGCCTTTATCAGATAGGCTCCGTCGCGGTCGGCGAGATCTGCGACCTCGGTTTCGAGGTCCCCGGCGCGTGGAAGAGCTTTTCATGCGAGCGTGGGAAAACCTGCTTTGATGGCGGGCTGAAATACGAATTTGAAAACGGCGGCAGTATAACCTCGCCGTATTTCCCCGACGCTCACAACACGAAATACAACGCTCCGCTCGATCTGCGCAACACCCTGTTCTTCGTGCTGAAAAACGACAGCGACTGCAAAAAAGTCCGCCTTTGGTTTGTGACGGACAAGGACGGGGAATATACGCTTGACAAAAGCAAGGAATTTGAAATTGAGCCGCACACCGATTTCAAGGCTTATTTCTTCAATTTATCCGATATTCCGACGGCGAAGGACAGGCTGGCGGGCTTTAAGCTTGAGCTTCTCGGCGGCGCGGGCAGTATAACGGTTAAAAGAGTGACGCCGGAGGAAGAATGCCCGATTTATAATTACGCGGGAAAAAACCTCTCCTGCACCTCGGACGGCGAAACCGTCACCGCGAGGATTTACACGAGAAAGGCCGGCAAACTAAAGGTTTACGAGACGTTTATGTATAACGTCGAGGACGACGTAAAAGGGCTTACTGTCCTGTTTGAAGCGGAAGTCGAAGCGGGCGAAAACACGGCAAAATTCCCGTTTATGCGCGGGACGCTGACGCGCTTAACCTCGCAGTTTATAGCGACGCTTGATTCGGGCGACGGCGAAATTAGAGTCGCGCCGAGGTTTTATATTGAAAATTACATGGATTTCGCGTCGAACCCCTATAAATTCGATTTGCCCGATTACTGTGTTTCCGTTCTCGATTTCGGCGCTAAGGCTGACGCGTTCACCGACGACACGGAAGCCATTCAGGCGGCGATAGATGACGTTTACGCGCACGGCGGCGGCAGGGTCGTAATCCCGCCGCACAACACGAACAGATATATCATAACGCATTTGCTTTTGAGGTCGTTTGTCGACCTGCACATTGAAGAAGACGTCGTTTTGTGGCAGTCGCAGACGGATTCAGATTACAAATACCCCGTTTTCTACGGTCACGACGTGCCTATGCGCGACATAAACTGGACGCACGCGCTTCACGTCGCCACGTGGCCGCTTATATACGCGCGCTGTGTGAAAAACATAAAGATAACGGGCCGCGGCAAAATACGCAGCATGGACACGGGCAGCGAGGAGAAGCGCATCGGCTGGTACCCGAACAACTGTCAGGACAGAATACATTGTATCAGCCTTGCTTTCATAGGCGTTGAAAACTTTGAGGTAAGCGACATTCAGATAGTCCGCTCAAACAACTATCACACCGATTTCGGCGCGTGCAAAAACGGTTATCTGGCAAATATGAAGCTGCACGAGGTCAAATGCGTGTCGGGCGACGGCTTCGGCTTCGGCTGCGGCACGAATCACGTAAAGGTTGAGCGCTGTTTCTTTGAGTCAAACGACGACGCGATAGTTATGACTTCATCGTACAACGACCCGCGCGGCATACTTTGGTGGTGGGCGACGCCCGGCATGATAAACGCGCCGCACGACATAGAGGTAGCGCACTGCTATCTCAACTCCGGCGGCGGTAAGGCGATCTGCTTCATCACGTGGGGCTCCGACGACCCGATAACCGAGCGCACGGAGATATATAACGTCAACGTTTACGACTGCATCCTGCAGGGCGGCTACGCCGTCGGCACGTGGCCCGACAACCCGTATAACGGCAAGATGCCGTTCGACAACACGGAGACGGACGACTGGTCGCCGGTCAAGAACGTGCGCATATTCAACAACGAATACCGCTCGCCGACTGACCTGCTCTGCATCAAACCGACTAATTTCTTATCCGACACGCCGATAAAGTCGGCGTCGTACTTCCAGAACCCCGATTTCAGCCTCGGCCGCACGTTCTGGACTGAGGATGGCGACGTGTGGTTTGACAAGAACTGCGCGTACGTCGGCGCCGGCAGACTGTATCAGGGTCTGTATCTTGAAAAGGGAGCGCACACGCTCACCGTGACAGTAAAAGGCAGAGGCAGAGTGTTCGCCGAGGACGCGCTCGACTTCGCCGTTTTCGCCGAATCATACTTCGACGAAAAAGAAAAAACGGAAATAAAGCTCGACTTTGAACTGAACGAGGCGACGACCGTCGCACTCGGCATATTCGAGGGGATAATATATAACGCGGAGGTCGTGTAAATGAAAAAGCTTGCGATAATATCCGCGGTCCTGCTCATCGTCTCCATGCTTTTGCCGCTTTGCGCGGCGGACGAGCAGACCGTCGTTTATCACACCGAGCTTGATTTTGACGATATAAGCGATACCGGATCGTTCACCGGATATTCGGGCTTCGGCGACGACTGGAAAGCGACCCAGGCGACAAATTACGAGACGAGAGGGGACGGCGGAGTACTGCGCTTCGCGCCTTTCGCGGAACTCGTCTGTCAGCGGCAGCTGACCGGTCCGTACGTTTTCAGCGCGGACGTGAAGTCTCCCGGCTCCCAGTATTTCGGCATATTCATCCGCAGTACCGGCGAATATCTGTCCGGCGTCACGTTCTACGAACACGACGGGACCCTGACTGAGAGCGGCGCCGACGACAACGAGGGCATCGGCGCTACCGGCATTTACGTTCTGCCGCGCGGCGACAAAATAATACTCTGCATAAAGACCGCCGACACAAGCCGGGCGAAGGGCATCGGAGTTGACAAAACTTACCTTGACGCCGGCGCCGATATGAGCGGCGACTTTGCGAGACTGACCTTTGAAGACGACGGAGCAGAGGTGAGGATCCTCGTTGACGGAAACCTCGTCTGCACGGTTAAAATGTACGATCCGTCGGATACGGATCTGATGTCGTCGCACAGGCTTTTCACGCGCGCACAGATCTTTGACGCGGGCGGCGGCAGCGTTAAAACGGTCGTCGGCTGCCGTATCTCGGCGGATCATTCCACGGTCGCGTTCGGTATGAGGATAAGCGAGGCGTTCATCGACAACGTTTCATTGACCGAATACGAAAAAGAGCCGGAGGAGACGAAGGCTCCGCTCGGCATACGGCGCGTGGATATCAAATGTCAGCCGGAAAAATCGGAATATCTGATCGGAGAAGAACTCGATCTGTCCGATACGTTCCTTGAGGTGACGTACGAGAACGGCGTCAAGGAGGACGTCCGCGTGACCGCGGATATGGTGTTCGGCTTTGACAGCTCCGTCGCCGGCCCTCAGGTCCTGACCGTTAAATACGGCGGCACCTCCGCCGCGTATTCAGTGTACGTCGTGAAAGAGCACGGACAGTCCGTGACGGACGAGCAGACGACGCTCGACTTCGACACGGCGGCGGAGACGAAGCCGGAGGAGGAAGAAGACAACGGCGGGATCGGCAAAGGCGTGATCATCGCGGTGATCGCGGTCGCAGTCGTGTTCTGCGTGATGATAATCGCGATGCTGGCAAAAAGAAAAGACCGTGAAGGCGGCGGGAAAGGAGATATGCAATGAAAAAAGCGCTCTGTGCGGTCCTCTCGCTTCTGATGCTTCTCACGCTGCCCTCGTGCGGCGGCGACGAGGAAACGACCGCTCCCGACACTTCCGAGATCACCGAATACGTACCCCCGGAGGATGATACCGTGTATATATCGGCCAAAGATTATTATAACAACGGATATTCAAACAATTACGTCGTCGGCGTCGACAAGCTCGGGCGCACATTCGACGCCTCGATCCCGAAAACGGATAAAGAAAGGCAGGTCGGGATATTCTACTTCATGACGCTCGGACAGCATCTCGGCAAATATTCCGACAAAATATACGACACGAATAAGATACTGCAGATGGAAAACGGTCTGGAACTGCTGTTCTCGCTCGATCATCTCGACGAGGATATCGCCCCGGCGGGCGCGCCGTATTTCTGGTCCGAGCCGCTTTTCGGTTATTATAACAGCACGGACGTCTGGGTGATAAGACGTCATCTGCAGCTTCTGTCCGAGGCCGGCGTCGACTTTCTCGTCTTCGACGTGACGAACGCCGTCACCTACGACGCGGTATATCCGCTCATAATGCGCGAGATCTGCGCGCTGAAGGAGCAGGGCTTTGCGGACGTGCCGGAGGCGGTCTTCTACACGCATTCGTACTCCACCGTCATCATAAACAAGCTGTACAACGACGTTTACTCCAAAGGCCTTTATAAAGACGCCTGGTATTACTACGAGGGAAAGCCGCTCATAGTCGGATATAAGAACGTCAATAAAGACAAAAACGCGACCGGAGCGGACTCGTACAATCCCGAGAAGCTTTCAAAAGAAATAACGGATTTCTTCTCGTTCAAGCTGCCCGAGTGGCCGAGCGAATACACGACTTATAAAAACAGTCTGCCGTGGATCGAATGGCAGTATCCGTCGCCCGTGCACGGGGACGTGATAAACGTCGCCGTCGCGTCGCACCCGGCGATCCCGATGTCGAGGTCGCTCACTCAGGGCGCGAAGAACTTCGGCAGAGGCTGGTCCGTGACGGAGCAGAGGAATATAAGCGAGGACGCCGAAAAGGGAACTTACGTGCAGAGCTGCTGGGACGTCGCGATCGCCGCCGACACCGATATCGTCATGTTCACCGGCTGGAACGAATGGTGCGCCACGAAATACGAATACGACGGCGAGTACGTTTTGACGGATCTCTGCGACCCGGAATTCTCACGCGACGCGGAAATGGTCAACGGCGAATACGAGGACAACTTTTATCTGCAGCTGTGCGACAATATCCGCCGCTACAAGAACACGCCGGTAGGCGACGCGCGCGTTAAGACCGCGGTCGACAGCATCCCGATGATCGAGGACACCACGGAGTGGAACAGGGTCAAAGCCGTGTTCAGGACGGTCGGCCGCGACAATTCGCCGCGCTCCAGCATCGGCGCGATACCGTCTATAACGTATACGCAGCCCGCGGCGCGCAACAACATATACGAGATAAGAGTCACCGAGAGCGAGGATCACCTGTTCTTCTATATAAAGACAGACGACGTGATAACCGCTCACGAGGACGGCGACACCGGCTGGATGAACGTGTTCATCGGCGTCGGAGAGCTCGCCGACAAGGGCTGGTGCGGCTACGAATACGTGGTCAACCGTAACCCGAACGCGTCGTCATACAAAACCGACGTGCAGAAGCTGAACCCCGATTTCACGGGTGAGCAGACCGGTACCGCAGTATATTTTATGTCGGGCAACATCCTGCAGCTGAAGATCCCGAAGACCGCGCTCGGCATCGAAGGCCGCGCGTCCGTGTATTTCAAGGTCGCGGACGGCATCGACCGGCCGGATGATATAATGAACTATTACGTTTCCGGAAGAAGCGTCCCGATGGGCCGTCTGAGCTTCAGATATATCGGCTGAGAACAAAACAGAATACGCAACGTATAAAATAGCGCTCCCTTCCCGTAAAAGGAAGGGAGCGTGCGTTTTATATCGTTTCCGGTATAAGATCTGATTATTCGTCGATCCGGGTTGAACTGACACTCAGCCCGTCCGGAGTAAAGCCGAAAATCCCGACGCCATCCTTGTTCGTATAAAGTTCATGCTTAACAATTTCAAAGCCGATAACAAGATGTTTTCCGTTTGCCATTTCCCATTCATAGAGGACCCCGCCCGATCCGACGTCTTGCTGAGGCAATCCGATACGGTCGATGACGTCCGTGAACGTCATCCCTTTATCGATCGATCCGGCGTCTTTTTCCGATACGCCGTTACCCGACCTCGGCGCAGTCCATGTGACAGGGTCATATTTATCGTATCCGGCAGCCGCGCCGTTTCTTACGGCACATGACGAAAAAGCTGAAATAATAGCAAGAAAAAGTGCTGTCAGCATGAAAATACCGTTTTTTTTCATTGTATTTGCCTTCTTTTAATAACAAGCAATTTAATATTGCTTTCATTTTAATAATAATGCATAAGTGTGATAAAAATATTGCATTAAAAAAGACAATATGTAAAAATAGAGCCGATATGACGGTGTAACATGGTGCCGGACACAAAACCGGCAGGATCATGTGATCCCGCCGGTAGTTTTTTTAAAACATTATCTCTTTATCTCTTCGTTTATATACGCTTCGAGCACGTCTCCCTCGCGGATATCGTTGAATTTCTCAAGTCCGATACCGCATTCATAACCGGAGTTGACCTCCTTGACGTCGTCCTTGAAACGCTTCAGCGACGAGATCTTATCTTCGAATATGATCACGGAGTCGCGCAACACGCGGATGAGCGATTTGTTCGTGACCTTGCCGTCGAGGATGTACGAACCGGCGATGGTGCCGACGCTCGGCACGTGTATCGTTTGTCTGACCTCGGCGTGGCCGATGATCGCCTCGCGGAACTTCGGCGCGAGCATGCCGTTCATCGCCGCCTGTACGTCGTCGATGCAGTTGTAAATGACGGTGTACGTACGTATCTCGACGCCCTGGGCCTTCGCGGATTCTCTCGCGGTCCTGTCGGCTGTGACGTTGAAGCCGATTATGACGGCGTCGGACGCGGCGGCGAGCATCACGTCGCCCTCGATTATGCCGCCCACGGCCTTGTGGATTATCTTCACGCGGACTTCCTCGTTCTGCAGTTTGGAAAGAGAAGCGCAGACCGCTTCGGCGGAGCCGCCGACGTCGGCTTTGACGATGAGCTTCAGCTCCTTCATGCCGGCGCGTTCGTCGGACATGAAGTCCTCGAGCGTCGCTCTCGTCCTGCTGCCGAGCTCGGCTTCCTTCTCCTTCGCCTTGCGCTGATCGGCAAGCTCGCGCGCCATGCGTTCGTCAGCGACGGCGTCAAAGCTGTCGCCGGCAGACGGCACTTCGGAAAGACCTGTGATCTCCACGGGGACGGAGGGACCGGCGGTCTTTACGTTTTCGCCTCTGTCGTTCTTCATGGCGCGGATACGGCCGACCGCCGTACCGGCGATGACGACGTCGCCGCTGTGCAGCGTGCCGTTCTGTACGAGTACCGTCGCGACCGGGCCTCTGCCGCGGTCGAGACGCGATTCTATCACGACGCCCTTCGCCGCCCTTGACGGGTTGGCGCGAAGCTCCTTGACGTCCGCGACGAGGAGTATGTTCTCAAGCAGATCGTCGAGACCCATGCCGGTGAGCGCGGAAACGGGGACACAGATCGTGTCGCCGCCCCATTCCTCGGGGACGAGATCGTATTTCGTCAGCTCCTGCTTCACCTGGTCGGGGTTGGCGTGCGGTTTATCCATTTTGTTTATCGCGACTATGATATTGACACCCGCGGCCTTGGCGTGGTTTATCGCCTCGACCGTCTGCGGCATGATGCCGTCGTCCGCCGCCACAACTATAACGGCGATATCAGTCGCCATCGCGCCGCGCAGACGCATTGCGGTGAACGCCTCGTGACCGGGCGTATCAAGGAACGTGATGTCGCGTCCGTTGATGCGCACGCGGTACGCGCCTATGTGCTGAGTTATGCCGCCCGCCTCGCCTTTGGTGACGTGCGTGTGGCGGATCGCGTCGAGCAGAGAGGTCTTGCCGTGGTCGACGTGGCCCATGACGCAGACGACGGGAGCGCGTTCTTTGAGGTCTTCCGGTTTGTCTTCCGTCTGCTCGAACAGCTTTTCCTCTATCGTGACGACGACTTCCTTGGATACCGCCACGCCGAGATCGTCGGCTATAAGATACGCGGTGTCGTAGTCGACGACGTCGTTTACCGTGAGCATCGAGCCCATCATCATAAGACGCTTCACGACCTCCGCCGCCGTTACCTTCAGGCGGGAGGCGAGCTCGCCGACGGTGATCGCGTCGGGGATCTGGACGTGGAGCTGAGCGTGCTTGGCGTTCTCGAACACCTCGCGTTTCTTCTTCTCCTTGCGCTCGAGCTCCTTCTCGCGCTCGGTCTTGACCTTCGTGCCCTTTTCCTGGCCCTTTTCGTTCTTCTTCTTTATCTTCTGGCGGTCCTTGCTGTAGTTGCTGCTGTCGCGCTCGGATACGAACGTGTCAAGATGCTCGTCGTACTTGCCGAGCTCGACGTTCGCGGACCTCGTGTCGATGATCCTCGTCTTCTGCTTTACGGGCGTGCTGTCGCCGTGACCGCCGCCGCTCTGCGTAATGATCTTCGACTGGCGTTCTTTTTCGTTCGGACGCTGCTGCCTCTGCTTCTCTTTGTCCTTCTGCTGC
>JAFZRM010000054.1 GCA_017619885.1 Clostridia bacterium
CTCAAGTCTAAGACTTGAGGGGACGCGAAAAAAAGGGTGGGCGGGGGAGCGGGGCGCGGCGTATTAAAATTGTCGCATCCTAAAGAAACGTTTGATGATGAAAATTATCCAGAAGAAGCTGATGATTATCCATATGATAATTGTGTTTGTTCAATCATGAATCGCGGTCTGCCCGGAGAAAATTATACTCTTTCATGCATCAGACCGACTGTACACGACAAGATTAATTTGATAAATAAGTGGGGTAATTAACCATGAAAAAAACAATAATGTTTATGTGCACGCTATTACTTATGGCATTATTATTCGGCTGCACCGGCAATATATATAATGATGCCGAAGGAAAAAACAGTCAGGCATTTAAAAGTATCGGGGCAGAAAGCAGTCAAAACAACTTTAAAGAATCTGAAGAGAAATACGACGACGTATTTCAAAATGCGCTGATCACGTGTGACGACTTTGAAAATGAATTCACCGTTCGTACGGATTACAGTCTTAAGGAATTTATCAAAAACGGAAACGGGAATTATACAATACTTAGAATAGTTCCGGAAAATTACGAATTTTATTTTTATTATAATACTGTTGCAACTAAAATAAATAACAGGGATTTGTATAGAAATACGGAATGGGCGGAGTTGGAGTGCTCTTCGGTTGAGGTTATAAAAAATTTCAGCGGTTTTGATTTGAATGCTTCTGTTAAAGCTGTACAAAAACAATACGTCAGTATTAAACCTGATGAAAAATACGAAGAATGGTTTATGTCAGAGTACGGAACAAAAAACGAATCAGAATATAAGCTTGAGGTTGGAAAATATTATCATAATAAGGAAAAACTTGAGGAATATGGAATAAAAAGCATAACGTCGAGTTTTATTCCTGTGCTGATGTATGGTAAACAGTATTATGTTTTTGCAGACATATCAAAAACAGACAGCGACGAAATATACTTTACTCCAATAGCCTGTTGTGACGGCGATCTTCAACAGGTATCAGGAGATATGGATAATTCAATATTGGATCTAACGGGGCAGACAAATCAAAGGACTGCCGAACTGATTGAAATGATAAAAGAATATACAAATAAATAACCGCGTTTGCGGCAGATAGGAGAAACATATGAAATTAGGCGTACTTACAAATCTATACGGCAATCTTACGCTCGCAGAGGTATTGCCGAAACTGAAAGCGCTCGGAGTCGAGGCGATAGAGCTCGGCTGCGGCGGATACCCGGGCAAAGCCCACTGCGATCCGCAGGTGCTTCTGCATGATGAAAAAGCGTACAACGATTTCATCGCTCTGATAAAGAGCTATGATATGGAAGTCTCCGCGCTGTCCTGCCACGGCAACCCCGTGCATCCGGACAAGGCGACGGCGAAAATGTACGACGACGACTTCAAAGCCGCCGTGCTTCTGGCGGAGAAAATGGGGATCGACACGGTGATCACGTTCTCCGGCTGTCCCGGCGATCACGACGGCGCGAAATATCCGAACTGGGTCACCTGTCCGTGGCCCGAGGATTACCTGCACATACTCGATTATCAGTGGAACGAGGTGCTTATCCCGTACTGGAAGAAGACCGCGGCGTTCTGCGCCGAGCACGGCGTGACGAAGATCGCGTTCGAGATGCACCCGGGCTTCTGCGTGTATAACACCGAAACGCTGCTGAAGCTCCGCGCCGCCGTCGGCGACTGCATAGGCGCGAACTTTGACCCGTCTCATCTGATCTGGCAGGGAATGGATATCTGCGAGGCGATAAAGATGCTGAAGGGCTGCATCTGGCATTTCCACGCAAAGGATACGAGAGTCGACGAATTCAACAAGGCGAGGATCGGCGTCCTCGACACGAAGCATTACAGCGACGAGCTGAACCGCGCGTGGGTCTTCCGCGCCGTCGGCTACGGTCACGATATGCAGTACTGGCGCGATATCGTCTCCACGCTCCGCCTCTGCGGTTACGACAAGGTCATGTCGATCGAGCACGAAGATAGCCTGATGTCGGTCGACGAGGGACTTGAAAAAGCCGCGTACTTCCTGAAGCGCGCGATCATGTCCTCTCCGAAGCCCGGCTCGATGTCCTGGGCGTAATGATTACGTGCGGCGCGTCAAGCGCCGTACGGTTTTGTTTCCGGCGCCGTATTTGTAAATTTTCCGCGGCGGTGAAACTTTTTTACCGGTTTTTTTATCATATTATGTGACAGACATGGAAAGGGGAACGACCAATGAGCAAAAAGAAGATAATCGTTCTGATAGTCGTCATCGCGGCGGTCAACATGGCGCTGCTCGCCTGCGGTTACGTGCTTGGTCGGCAATACGACCGTTACGTGCAGAGAAGAGAGGTCTACCGTCAGATATCGGAATTTCTGAAAAACGACGAGCAGTTCTGCGGTGAATACGGCGCGCCGGTCAAATTCAAGGCGGCGGACCGCTATCCTCTGACCGAAACGGGAGAAAAAACGTATAACGCCGAATGCACGGTCAAAAACGACTGCGGCGACGTCTACTACGTCACGGTAAAGGTCGATATGACGCAGCGGAACGGCGACGGGATCGTCTATTCCGTGCTGTACGTCTACGGCGATGAAGTTACCGACGCGAAGCCGGTGATATACCTTTACCCGGAGGAAAAAACGGTCTGCTCGGTCAGACTTTCGTACGAGGGAAAAATAACGTCGTCGTACCCGGAATACGGCGCGGACGGCTGGGCTGATTTTACCGCGTACCCGGACGGGACGCTCGAGTTCGGGGACGGCAGGCGGTATTACGCGCTGTTCTGGGAAGGGAACAGAAAGGCCGGATACGACTTTTCAAAAGGCTTCTGCGTCAAGGGCTCCGATACGGCGGAGTTTCTGTACGGCGCTCTGAAAAAAGCGGGGCTGGACGACAGGGAAGCGGATGAATTCATCATCTACTGGCTGCCTCGGATGCAGAACAACGAATATAACCTGATCTCGTTCCAGACCGCGGCGTACACGGACGGCGCGGAACTGCAGGTCACTCCCGCGCCCGATACCGTGATCCGAGTTTTCATGGCGTACAAGCCGCTCGGATCGTACGTGCGGATCGAGGAACAGGAACTGAGCGCGCCCGCGCGCGGCGGCTTCACCGTCGTGGAATGGGGCGGCTGCGAGGTCAGATAAACGATAAAAACCACGGATCGGCGATCATCGCCGGTCCTTTTTTTTTATCTTTTTGTAAACAATTTCCTTTTCCTCTTGACTTTAGCGCTTTAAAGTGATAATATGATAAAGCATTAAAGCGAAGGAGAACGGAAATGTACGATAAACTTGTGCAGGCGATACTTGATCTGAAGACGGCGGCGGAATGCGAGGCGTTTTTTTCGGATCTTTGCACCATAAAGGAGCTTCAGGACATGTCGCAGCGCTACGAGGTCGCGGTCATGCTCTATGGCGGCAAAAACTACGTGGAGATAAGCGAGGCGACCGGCGCGAGCTCGGCTACGATAAGCCGCGTCAACAGATGCCTGAACTACGGGCAGAACGGCTACAGGACGAGCCTTGAAAGGGCAGGGGAGGAGCCGCGATGATGATATCCGACAAACTTACGTCTCTGTACCGCAGATGCGGATACGAGAGATATAAAATGGGAAAATTCGAGGAATACGGTCTTTATTCCGAGCACAGGTCGTTTCTGCCGCCCGGCGGGATGATCACGTTCACGGATACCGACGGCAGACTCATGGCGCTGAAGCCGGACGTCACGCTGTCGATCGTCCGCAACAGCCGCGACGGCGTGTCGGCGAAATACTGCTACAGCGAAAGCGTTTTCCGCGCCGGCGACGACGGCAGGTTCGCCGAGGTACAGCAGACGGGGCTTGAATACATCGGTGAGCCCGATCCCGTGTGCGTCGCCGAGGTGCTGATGCTCGCGGGGCTGAGCCTCGACGTGATCTCGGGCGAAAACGCACTCGGCGTCTCCCACCTCGGACTGCTGTCGATGACGGCGGACCGCCTCGGAGTGCAGGGCGAAGACCGCGAAAAGCTGCTTTACCGCATAGGGCACAGAAACGCACACGGCGCGCTTGAGATCTGCCGTGCGGCGGGATACGACGGCGAGCGGCTGCTTCTCAGCCTGCTCGACGCGGATCCGTCGCCAGACGAGGCGGAAAAGACGCTGTACGCGCTCTCCGACGGCCGGGCGTGGGACGAAGTCGTGAAAGCGCTGTTCTCGGCGATCCGTTCGGCCCGCGGCGCGGGATTCGACTTCTCCGTCGTCGCCGACGCCGGATACTACAACGGCATCGTGTTCCGCGGCTACGTCGCAGGCGTGCCGAAGGCGGTGCTCTCGGGCGGCGAATACGGCAATCTGATGATAAAAATGGGCAAAAAGAACTCCGCCGCCGGGTTTGCGGTATATCTCGACAGGCTCCCGGCGTACGAGGACGAAAACGAAGAAAAGATCGATCAGGCGGTGATATACGGAGATAAGACAGACCCCGCAAAGGTCGCGGAGCAGATGCGCCGCGTGCTCGAGGAAGGCGGATCCGTCCGCGCCGTGCGCGAAAACGCGGACCCGGCGTGCAAAAAGACCGTCGATCTGAGGTGAGTATATGAACGATCAGATAAATATAGCGCTGCCGAAGGGGCGCCTGGGCGAGCGCGTTTACGCGGTACTCTGCGAAGCCGGCTACGGCTCGGCCGACGGCGACGTCAACAGCCGCAAGCTCGTATTTGATTACGGCGGCGTCAGATACTTCTGGGTCAAGCCGTCGGACGTGCCGATCTACGTCGAGCGAGGCGCCGCCGACCTCGGCGTGTGCGGCAGCGATATCCTGCTCGAGCAGGATCCCGACGTCTACGAGCTGGCCGACCTGCATACCGGCGTGTGCCGTATCGCGGTCGCGGCGAAAAAGGGCTTCCGCGATGATCCCGGCAGAGTACTTCGCGTGGCTACGAAATTCGAGAACACAGCGCGTCGCTATTACGCCGGTATCGGCAGGCAGGTCGATATAATAAAGCTCAACGGCTCGATAGAGCTCGCGCCGCTCCTCGGACTGTCCGACGTTATCGTCGACATAGTAGAGACGGGGACGACGCTGCGCGAGAACGGTCTCGAGGTCGTCGAGACGATAGCCGACGTCAGCGCGAGGCTGATAGCGAACAAATCAAGTTATAAATTCAAGACCGGGAAGATAAAGGCGGTGCAGGCCTCGCTTTCAGCGGTCACGGAGCGGTAAAATGATAAAGATCTACAAAGATGAAAATCTGTCTGAAAAAGGAATACTTAACAGATCGGCGGAGCTGCCGGACGTAAGGGAAGCGGTCGCCGAAATAATAAATAACGTCAGGCGCGGCGGCGACAGGGCGCTTTTCGAGTATACGGAGCGCTTTGACAAAGTGAAGCTCAAAACGCTTGAAGTGACAGCGGAGCAGATCGACGCGGCGTACGATCGGACGGAGCCGGAATTCCGCCGCATATTGCAAAGAGCGGCGGATAACATAAGGGAATTCCATTCAAAACAGAAAAGGACCGGCTACAGGATAGAAAAAGAAAACGGCATCGTGCTCGGTCAGCGCGTGCTCCCGGTCGACCGCGCCGGGGTCTACGTCCCCGGCGGAACGGCGGCGTATCCGTC
>JAFZRM010000055.1 GCA_017619885.1 Clostridia bacterium
AGCGCGAAGCGCACCGAACGTCGCGCAGCGACACCGAAACTCGCCGCAGGCGAATTTCACTTGCCCGCAGGGCAAATTTCACTTGACGTCAGTCAAATTTCACGTTCCGCCCCCGGCGGAACATTTCACTCCGCGTCAGCGGCCGGGGGGCGGGGAGTCCCCAAACGCGCCGCAGGCGCACCGAACGTCCCGCGGCAGGGGTTCCCGCAGGGACACAACAAAAAAAGATCCGGCTGCCGTTTCGGCAGCCGGTCTTTCGTTTATCCGTTGATCTCCTCGATATGACTCACGTATTCGATTGTCGACAACGCCTCGATAATCTCCTTATGCGTCTTATACTTTTTCAGCTCCGGGCTGTTGATCGAAAGCGAGACCGTATAGACGGCGAGCCCGGAATTGAGATACGCGGGATTCACCTCGATATCGTCGACGATCAGCCCGAGGCGACGTATCGTCGTGATGAAATCACGCAGATCCGTGCTCGAAGTCAGCTCGAGATGCACTTCGAAATGGTTCGACCGGTTCTTCAGATATCTCTCGATCCCGGTGAAGAACGCCATGCAGATCAGCACCGCGGCGAACCCGATCAGCGAGACCGTGTAAAGCCCCGCGCCGAGCGTGAGCCCGATCAGACCGACCGCCCACAGACCGGCGGACGTCGTGAGGCCTTTGATCTGGTTTTTCGAGCTGAAAAGGATCGAATTGACCGTTATCGTCGCTATCGCGATGACGGCGGCGCCGGAGATTATGAAAATGTTCTTGTCTGTCAGCGTGAATATGTACATATCCGTGATCATCGCGAGCGTCATGCCGAGCGACACGACGATGAACGTGCGCAGGCCCGCCGAATGGCGCTTGCTCGACCTCTCGCAGCCTATCACCGCGGACAGGATCATCGAGAGCGCTACGCGCAGCACGACTGACCATACGTTGAGCCCGAGCGACCATTCCCCGAGCAGTTTTCCGATCGGTTCAAACATATCTTTACCTCATTTCTTCCGTTTGATGCCGGGCCGTTTTTCCGGCAGATACGGGTTGTAGTTTTCCGCGGCCTCCGTGAAAGCCTTTTCCGCCGGGTTTTCCTGCGGAAGCTCGCTCCTGATCTTGTTTATCCTCTCGATAAGTATCTCGACTTCTGTCTTTTTGACGCCGCCGGGCTCCGTCTCGACCGGCGCGATATCCTCGATCTTATCCGAGTACGAACCGGACAGATAAAGCGACAGCTTCGCGCACGCCGGGCCGATCAGCTCGTAAAGAACGCTTGACGCGAGGATTATCGTGTTCAGCGCCGCGCCCGTTTCGCCGCCGAGCGCACGCGCGCCCATAGCGGCGAGGCCTATCGCCACGCCCGCCTGCGGGATCAGCGCGAGACCGAGAAAATCGCGCGTTTTGCGCGGCTTGCCGACTGCGGCGCATCCGGCGAACGCGCCGGTATATTTGCCCGCGATCCTGACTATGAAATACAGCACGCCGACGAGAAGCAAGGGATACACGCCGACCGAGCCGGACGGTTTTATCAGCGCGCTGAGATCGAACGAAACGCCTGATCTGACGAAGAAGAGCAGCAGTATCGGCGGGCTGAAATAGTTGAGCTGTTTGAAGAGCTTGTCGTCGTGGCTAAGGTTCATATAGACCGTTCCCATCGACATGCAGCCGAGCAGCGGGGAGATGCCGAGCATAGCACAGATGCCGCAGAACGCGAACAGAAGCGATACCGACATGATCAGTCTGTTGTCGCTGCTGCTGCTTTTCGAGATTATCAGCTTCAGCACGAAGCCGAACAGCCCGCCGAGCGCGATGACGCCGACGTTTATCAGTATCGGTTTTATTATATCCCACGCGTTCGCGCCGCCGCCCGTCTGGGACGCCACGGCGAACGAGATCGCGATGCTGTACGCGAGCAGGCCGATCATATCGTCGAGCGCGACGACCTGCAAAAGCGTTTCGACGAAGTCGCCCTTCGCCTTAGTTTGCCGTATCGTCATCAGCGTCGACGCCGGCGCCGTCGCTGCGGCGAGCGCCGCGAGCACGACGGAAAACGCGGTGTTCAGCCGCAGCACGAAGAACGTCAGGACGAACACGAACACCGACGCGACGAGCGACTCGAACAGCGTGATGACCGCGACCTTTCCGCCGTTTTTCTTCAGCGAGTCGAAACGGAAGAATTCGCCCGTGCCGAACGCGATGAAAGCCAGCGCGATATCCGGCAGAAATTCCGTCCCTTCCACTATTTCCGCCGGGACTATGTCGAGACAGAACGGGCCGATCAGTATGCCGGTGAGTATGTACGCGGTCACGTTCGGCAGCCTCAGCCGCGACGTTATACGCGTCATCAGGAACCCGAGCAGCAGCATGAACGAGACCGAAATGATCGTCACCGCCGACGGCCCGAGTCCGGAATAAATATCTTTGAGCATAAAACACTCCGGATGTTTGTCATTTATAACATTATATCACGGACGCCGTTAAAAATCAACCTTTTTTACGTTTAATTTGCTTGACAGCGCGAAAAATACGGTTTATAATGGATGTGCGGACGTACGTCCGCTACGATCAACGGGAGAATGAAAATATGAACGGCAATGAAAAAATGTTCCTCGGCATCGAGCTCGGCTCGACGAGGATAAAAGCGCAGCTGACCGACGCGGAGCACAACGTCATATCGTCCGGCGGATACGACTGGGAAAATTCTTACGAGGACGGATACTGGACGTATCCGCTCGAAGCGGCGCGGGAAGGGCTTCAGGCGTGCTACGCCGACCTGCGCAGGGACTACGAAAGCAAGACAGGAAAAAAGCTGACTTCGGTCACGGCGATGGGCGTTTCCGCGATGATGCACGGTTACCTCGTGTTCGACCGCGAAATGCGTCAGCCGACGCCGTTCCGCACGTGGCGCAACGCGCGTGCGAAGGAGGCTTCGGACACGCTGACGG
>JAFZRM010000056.1 GCA_017619885.1 Clostridia bacterium
GCCGAAAACGGCAGCGGAAGGATGCCGCACGGCATCACGTCCGCGAAAAGAGCCGACAGATACAGACCGTCTCTGCAAAGCACGAGCGACGGTATATCGGCCTTGTTCAGAGCCTTCACCGGATCGCACGGCGGACCGGTCAGACCGCCGTCTATCAGCGCCGCGTCGTATCCGCCTTCACGCGCGAAATCCGCGGCGGACGACCTGTCAAACGCTTCGGTCACCTCATACCCGCGCGCTCTGCAAAGCTCCGCACAGCACGACAGAAGGTCCCTGTCGCTTGACGCTATGAGAATTTTCATCCCGGATCCTCCGTTCTTTCGTTATTATCAACGCTCCGGCCGTTATTCGGCGTCTTCCTCTTCTTCTTCCTCGTCCTTCACGAGTCTGACGGCGATCCTCTCCTCGGGGTCGTCGATGCCGTTTTCGGCAAGCGCCTTACTGCAGTTTTCGATCAGATCGAAATATACGTCCCAGTATTTCGGCGTATCGCACCACGCGCGCACGGTGAAGATGTACGTGTCGTCGTCGACCGCGGTCATGCGGGCGAACGGCGCGGGATCGGACAGGACGTCTTTCGTCGTACTCGCCGCCTCGAGAAGCACGGACTTGACGAGCTCGGCGTCAATATCGTTCGTGATCTTGTAATCCTGGTCAATACGGCGCTTGTCCGCGACGGTAAAGTTGGTCACGTTCGCGTTCATCAGATCGCCGTTCGGCACGAATATCTGCTTGTTGTCCATCGTCATTATCGTCGTATAGAATATGCTTATATCCCTGACCCAGCCTTCCGCGCCGGTGGATTCGATGAAATCGCCGACTTTGAACGGCTTGAATATCAGTATCATGATGCCGCCGGCGAGATTGCCGAGCGCGCCCTGAAGCGCAAGACCTACGGCGAGACCGCAGGAGGCGATCACGGCGACTACGCTCGACATCGAAACGCCGAGGATCTCAATTATGCCGATTATCAGCACGAGATACAGAAAGATCTTGACGGCGTTTCTGATGACGCTTTTCACCGTTCCGTCAAACTTTGATTTTTTCAGCATCTTAGCGACGCACTTGTTCAGAAGCTTTATCACTATCAGACCGACGATCAGCACTGCGACGGCAAGCAGCAGTTTTCCGCCGTAAGTGCTTATTATTTCTATCGCCTTGGATTTGAATTCTTCCATAACGGCCTCCGGTTATCAGATATATTTGATTAGATTTTACCACGCAAATATGAACTTGTCAACAAAAATAACGACCACTTTGCATGTGTCTTATGTGTAATTATAAGAAAATGAAAATAAAACAAAAAAGGACTTGACAAATCCGCAAAAATAAGTATAATAGAAAAGCACGGAGGCGTAGCTCAGTTGGTCAGAGCGTTCGGTTCACATCCGAGAGGTCAAGGGTTCGAGCCCCCTCGTCTCCACCACAAAACCCACGCGAAAGCGTGGGTTTTCAACTGAATCCACCCTCTGTCGGGTGGGACAGATCGGTTGACGCCGATGAAATCCACTGACGCGGATGAAATCCGCCTCGGCGGCGGGCGGGTGGATTTGATTTCACCGTAAGCGAAGCGAACGATTTCATCCGGTGGCGGCGCGGTCCCCCGAAACGAACAACATGAGTTTGGAGGTTCGCGCATTGTCCGAGGATTTCACCGTCTCCCGTATTCTTACAAAAAGGACATAAAAATGAAACACAGAACCGCAGTCGCGATCATGCTCTGCGCCGCGATACTGCTTGCCGTTACGGCGGCGGGATGCGGACTGCTTCAGGGTCCGCCGGAGCCCGGGGCAGACGAGATAATGCTGAAGATAAAGCTCGATCTAAAGGAAGATATCGGGCTGCTCGTCATCTGTCATGACGTCGACGGGGATAAAGGGAGCGGCGGTATTTCAAACGCCGATAAAACGATGCTGAAACGCGACGAGACCTTATACTGGACGTTTGAAAAACGGTTTTACGAGAATTCGGCAGACACGGTCGACACGGTCCTGCGCTTCACCGTCGTGACCGAATACTGTGATCCCAACTACGAAAACGTCTATCCGGTGGAATTGACGGTGCCGGCGGGCGAGGTCTCATTCAAAGCCGATTTCGGCAAGTCGTATCTTGTCACGATAACCGGGGACAAAACGAACGGTTATCAAGCCGTATTTGACGGCTCGCTCTGAGCGACTACAATAATAAATATCCCGCAGCCGAAGCAGCGGGATTTCATTTTTCAGTTCTTTATCGTATATTCGCAAGTGTCGAGATCCGCTTCGATGACGGTGCCGTCCGAGAAGTACGTGCGCTGGCGTCTGTAGCCGTCGCCGACGAACTCGTGTTTGACCATTTCCGTTAGCGCGAGCTTCTCGGCGGATTCGCACGCGGCGTTGACGGCCTTCACGTCGTCCCCGTCTGCGTCGATCGGGCAGTAGACCGGGTAACCGTACAGGATGCCGTACAGATACGCGCTGTCGGTGACCGGTATCGACCAGCCGCCGCGCTCGCCGGGCAGACCGATCCACGGGATGACGACGCAGTCGTGGTAAACGAGGCTGAGCAGCGGGATCGGGATGCCGGACGCGGGCGAATTCTCGCCGCCGAGCACTTCCGTATAGAACGGCGCGTGATGACAGAGCACCTGCGACGGCAGGATGCAGTCGAGCACCTCTTCAGACGACGGGATTATGCCGCGCGACGTCAGGATGTCAAGGCAGTGTCTGCGGTTTTCCGCGCAGTCGCGCCTCGTGCACGTGTGATCGGGATGGAAGCATTCGTCAAGCTCTACGACCGAGAAAACGTCGAGATAAGACGCGTCGATCTTGACGCCGAGACGCTCGAATTCGTCATAGTTTCGCCGCACGTAATCGGGCGCGAGCATCGAGCAAAGGAACGTGTGCTTTCCGCCGTTCCACACGTCGTGGAACGGATGACCGCCGTCCGCGTACGTCAGCGCGTCGTCAAAGCTGAAATCGGGGTTGTCGTAGTAATAATCTCTGTACTGATCGTGTATACCGAAGATGTATCCGAGTTCTCTGCACGTATCGGACAGATATGCCATGCCCGCGGCGCCGCCGGACTCCTCGTGCGGCGGGAACGGCGACGGATGCAGATTGTCGTAGCCGTGCTTTCCCCAGCCGTCGAAATGCGTATAAGCTTTTTCAAGCCCGAGTTTTTTCAGCCGTTTCAGCTGTTCGGCGCGTGTATAGAACGATGTATAACCGTCGTTGTTCTCCGGATGATCCTTATCGAAAAACATCGAATCCGGGCTGATATGGAACGCTATGCCGGAGTGGATTACCGGACAGCCGAGCAGTTTTGCGACGTTTTCATTTTTTGCGATCTTTTCCTTCAGCGTCACGAGCATGCCGCGCTCGATCAGATACGATCTGTAGCACTTCGCTATCACGTTGTAATCGCATTCATCGCGGAAGATATAGCGCATGACGCGCGGATAATTCATTTTGCCGAGCGACGTGCGCCACAGCGGGACGATCATGTCGCCGTCCACGGTATAGCGGCAGTCGTACGGAGTCTCGAATATCGCCGCGTATCCGGTGCCGTCGCGCACCTGTCCGAAAAGCGGCATATATCCGTCTCTTTCATATATCAGCCCCGTTTCGATGACCGGCTTTTCGCCCGCGGGATATATCGTTCCCTGCATCCTCGGCAGTACGGTATAGCCGTGACCGGGCTGCACGCCGAAGCAAAACGGTCCGGGATACGATACGACGTTTATCTCGCACGGCTCGTCGCCCGTTATGTTGATATAAAACGTGATATCTCCCGTGCCGCGGTCCATCTTTATCACCGCGACAGCATGTATTTCGGAGCCTTCAAAGCCGCGGTATTCCGCCTTAATCGCGTCGCACGTGCCGGAGCAGACGCCGCCGACGGCAAAAGGCGCCGGGAAATCAATTTTTCTCCCGTCGGAAAACTCGATATACGGCGCCGCCGTCATCCTCCATTCAACGCCTTTGACGACGACGGTGAACGCGTGATTTGCCGGATCCGCCGTAAAGGCGACGCCGCTGTGTTCAGCTCTCAATATATCCATAAATGACTCCTTCGCGTTTTTTTATATTTTACAATATACGGCGCGCCGTGTCAACACGGTTAGGCGATTTTCCTCTGCTATTCATAATAAAATAACAAAATAAGCGTCATTTTACGTTGAAAGTACGTTTCAGGCGTGTATAATTAAATTGTTTTCAATCAAAGAGGAGGTATCGGGAATGAGATACAAATATATAACAAAAGGAACCTGCTCTCAGCAGATCAATTTCAACATCGACGGCGACGTCATAACAAACATCGAATTCATCGGCGGCTGCAACGGCAACCTCAAAGCGATCTCCAAGCTCGTAAACGGCTGGACCGTCGATAAGATCGAAAGCTATCTGCTCGGCAACACCTGCGGCATACGCTCCACGTCCTGCGCCGATCAGCTGGCAAAAGCCGTTCGCGCGGCATATAATGAAACAAACGCGCAGTAACGCCGAAAAACCGCCGGCAGACGCCGGCAAAAAGGACATAATATGGAACGTTCCAAGAAAATAATCCGCACGAGTTTCGTCGGTATCGGGGTCAACGTGATACTGGTGATCTTCAAAGCGGCCGTCGGGCTGATCTCCGGCTCCGTCGCCGTCATAATGGACGCGGTGAACAACCTGAGCGACGCGCTCTCCTCGGTGATAACGATAATCGGCACGAAGATATCCGGGCGCAAACCGGATAAAAAGCATCCGTACGGTCACGGCAGAGTCGAATACATCACGAGCGCGCTTATCTCGATCATCGTACTCGCGACCGGTATCATTTCACTGAAAGAATCGATCGAAAAGATCGTAACGCCCGAAAAAGCGACATACGGGGTCGTATCGATCATAATAATCGTCGCCGCCATCGCGGCTAAGCTCGCGGTCGGCATCTATGTGCGCAGCGTCGGCAAAAAACTGTCCTCCGGGGCGCTCGAAGCGTCGGGATCCGACGCGCTGTTCGACGCGGTCCTCTCCGGCGGCACGCTTGTCGCCGCGCTGATAAGCGTCATCTGGGGCATAACGCTCGAAGGCTGGTTCGGCGCGATTATCTCGCTTTTCATCATCAAAGCCGGTATCGAGATGCTCGGAAAAACCGTGAGCAGTATCATAGGCAAGCGCGCTGACCCGGAGCTTACCGAAAAGCTGAAGGAAGCGCTCTGCGCTTATGACGAGGTGCGCGGCTGTTACGATCTCGCGCTCCACAACTACGGCCCGGAAAGGATCATCGGCTCCGCGCACGTCGAAGTGCAGGACGATATGACCGCTAAGGAGATACACAAGCTGACGCGGCGCATCGCGACGGATATTTATATGAAGTTCGGCATCGTGCTGACCATCGGGATATACGCGTCGCACGAAGACGAGCTGACGGCCGGGATGAAAAACGATCTTGACGCTATCGTATCGGAATATCCCGGGATCATTCAGGTCCACGGATTTTACGTCGACGAGGAACAGATGACGGTCACGTTCGACCTCGTCATCGACTTCAAGGCGGACGCGCAGAGCATCTGCGACGAGGTCGTGGCAAAAATGAAGCAAAAACACGGCGACTATACGTTTTACGCCGTTCTCGATTCGGATTACAGCGACTGAGGTGGATCATGGAAAAATACGACGTATTAAAACTTGACAATCAGCTTTGCTTCCCTTTATACGCAGCATCGCGCGAGATAATAAAAAAGTACAGACCGTTCCTTGACGAAATAGGTCTGACTTACACGCAGTATATCACGATGCTGGTGATCTGGGAGAAAAAAAGCATAAACGTAAAAGAACTCGGCGACATACTGTACCTCGACAGCGGCACGCTCTCCCCGGTGCTGAAAAGCCTTGAGGCGAAGGGCTATATCACGCGCAAACGCAAATGCGACGACGAGCGGATACTCATCGTCAGCATAACCGAGCCGGGCGAAGCGCTGAAAGATGCGGCGCTCGATATACCGTCGCAAATAACGGGCTGTGTGAACCTGAGACCCGATGAAACAGCAGCGCTTCATTCTCTTCTCGACAAGCTTCTCGGCGTCGGAAAAGCCTGAAAACAACGGCTTTTCCGGCACGTTTCAGCCTTTTAAATTTTTTTCTTAAATTTACAAAAACATCTTGACAAGAACGTGTTTTTATGATATATTATGTAGGCTGAATTCAAGCGAACGGGCTTTTAGCTCAGTTGGTTAGAGCAACCGGCTCATAACCGGTCGGTCCGGGGTTCGAGTCCCTGAAGGCCCACCACAAAAGCCCGGGATCAGAGGATTCCGGGTTTTCATATAGGGGTATAGTTCAGTCGGTAGAACACCAGTCTCCAAAACTGGGTGTCGTGGGTTCAAGTCCTTCTGCCCCTGCCAAAACAAAGAAGACGCCAGAAGGCGTCTTCTTTGTTTTGGCGCACCCGCTAAATGAGAAGGACTTGAACCAGCGTTAAGAAAACGCTCCGGGGGAGCGTTTTCAGCGGTGACCGAAGGATTTTGCAAAGCACACACGAACAATTCTGTGCAAATTGCTTTGCAAAATCCGAGACCAAGTCCTTCTGCCCC
>JAFZRM010000057.1 GCA_017619885.1 Clostridia bacterium
GTTCCGTGAAAAATACGAGGAGAGATATCTGCACGCCGTAAACGACAGCATATCGATGACCTTCGACAACCTGCCCTTCGTCGACGGCAACAGATACAGCGGCTCCGGCGTCCGCGCCGGCCTGTATCCGTACGTTGACGGAAAGCGGCTGACTTACACGTCGCTCTCCTACTCGGAGCAGGGAAGCGGCGCGAGCGTGACGTTTTACGGCACCGCGGCGGGCGATTTCACCGTCGCGATGACCGAAGACGGGATCAGATTCACGGCGCAGAGCGACTTTGAACTGAAAAACGAGAGCAAGGGCGGCGACGACGAGCCGCGCAAGCGCGCGGACGGCAGCATCCTGCGCCTGAATTACCGCGGCTTCGACTATACCGTGCAGGTCGGTGCCGGCACTCTCGCAGACGAAAACACGTTCAGATCCGAGGACGGCGTGCTCGTTCTTGAACTCGACAGATAGAGAAAAAACGGCAATATGAAAGACGGGGACGCGTTTTGTGTCAAGACGCGTCCCCGCGGTTTTTTTGCCGGTGAGGCGTTTTTGCGGCGGGACGCGATGAAGGCGGCGATCTTACCCGGTTTCATTTTACACCTTCCCACCATATATAATATATATAAAAATAGGTAATTTGACGGAAATTTTCACGGAAAGTGCACAAAACATAAATATTTAAAAAATTGTATACACAATAACCGATATCTACGCGCTAAACGTTTACGAAATTTAGGGTAAAAAGTCTTTACAAACCGCGATTATTATGGTATAATACCCCAAAATCCAGTTTCAATTATGCCTCCCGCAATGAAAGTTGTGATAATTGAAATTGCATTCCGCAACGATAATCGAATCCCGGGGCAAAACTCCGCGGATTTAATTAAATTTAAAAGGAGATCAAAGAATGAAGAACCTTATTAAAGTGCTCAGTTTAGTACTGGCTGCATTCATGGTGATCGGCGTACTGGCTGCCTGCCAGGACGGTGGTAAAGATGACGATACCACTACTTCTTCCACCCCCGATGTCCCGGAAGAAGGCGTCAGACCCACTATTGAAGCGAAAGACAACAGCATATCGTCCGATACGTCTGCACTGAGCCTCACAGTCGATCTTTCGGCTTACGACAAACTCAGCCATGAAGCTGACGACGAAAACTGGAAAGTTTACAGCGAAGCGCTCGGTGAATACTACAAGTATCTGCTCGCAGTCGACGCTGAAAACGACGTTTCCGGCAAATACGTCATCATGGCAATGGCGGAAGCGAAGCTGCTCGAAAGCGGCGCTTTCCTTCCCACCACCACCGACGGCGGTACGAAAGCTATCAACAGAGTCGTTCCCCACACCGTTTCCAGCGCTCTCTGGGGCAATGATTCCGAAAGACACTACAGCATACTCGTCGCCACCGAGCCGCTCAAGGCCGCTGACAGAGACGCTCTGAACAAGCTCTACGTCGAGGTCAGGGGTACCGGCACGTACATGAACAAGGCGAAAGCTTACCTCGCCGAAAAAGGCTACACCCTGAAAGACACCTATACCACCACGTTCAGCTCCGACCCCAAGACCTGGGACATCCTGAAAACCTACCGTGCCGCTGACGCCCGTGCTATAGTCAAGACTTTCGACGGACTCTATGAGTACGATAACGAAGGCCGTATGGTCCCCGCTCTTGCGACTTCCTACGAGGTTTCCGCTGACGGTCTGACCTACACCTTCAAGATCCGTGAAGGCGCTTACTGGTACACCCAGGACGGTCAGCAGTATGCCGAGATCACCGCGGAAGACTGGGTAACCGGTATGAAGCACCTGCTCGACAACAGGGGCAACACCGAGTACCTCGTTGCCGGCATAATCAAGAATGCTGCCGAGTACAACAGCGGCGAGATCACCGACTTCACGCAGGTCGGCGTCAAGGCGGTCGACAAGTATACCCTCCAGTATACTCTTGAGAAGCCCACCTCCTTCTTCATCACGATGTTCGGTTACAACCCCTTCGCTCCGATGAACAAAGCGTTCTTCGAGTCCAAGGGCGGTGAAGGCACCGAAGAAGAGCCTTCCCTCTACGGCACTGCTCCCGAGCACATCCTCTACTGCGGTCCGTACATAATCACCGAATTCACTTCCAACAGCAAGATCGAATTCACCCTCAACGAGAACTACTACAACAAAGAATACGTCAACGTCAAGAAGATAACCTGGCTGTACAACAACGGCAAGGACGTCACCAAGGCGTATAACGATATGAAGCAGGGCACCATAGACGGCTGCGGCCTCAACACCACCACCGAACCTATGGCGAAGACCGACGGCTTCGAGCCCAACATCTACATCACCTCCACCGATGCGACCACGTTCGCCGGCTTCCTCAACCTGAACCGTAAGTCCTACGAGACCATGGCAGGCTACGGCATGGTTTCCGAGAAGACCGACGCGCAGAAGGCCGACTCCATAGTTGCGCTGCAGAACGTACACTTCCGTAACGCTCTCCTGTACTCCATAGACAGAGCGCAGTACAACTCCATCATGGTCGGCGACGACGTCAAACTCAACTCCGTAAGAAATACCTACACGCCCGGTACCTTCGTGAAGCTCATCAGAGACGTGACCGTTGATGTCAACGGCAAGTCCACGACCTTCAAGGCTGGCACCTACTACGGCGAGATCGTTCAGGCTCAGCTGACCGCTGACGGATCTCCTCTTAAGGTTTGGGATCCGAAGGGCGGCGACGGCGACGGTTCTTCCGACGGCTTCGACGGCTGGTTCAACAAGGACGCTGCCGTTGCAGAGCTCAACAAGGCTATTGAAGAGCTTGCTGCCAAGGGTGTAAACATCTCCGCTGAGAACCCGATCTGCATCGACTATCCGTACTACGCCGCTAACGAAAACTACGCTGCGAGATCCGCTGCCCTCAAGAAGAACATCGAAGAAGTTCTCGGCGGCAAGGTCATCCTGAACCTCGTTGCGACCGATGATCAGTACGGCTGGTACTACGCAGGTTACTACTGCGATTCCGGTGATCAGGTCAACTACGATCTGTACGACGTCTCCGGTTGGGGCCCCGACTACGGCGATCCCAGAACTTACCTCAACACCATGAAGCCCGATTACAGCGGCGACATGACTCACGTCCTCGGTCTGTATTGATCGAACGCCTGAGTAAGGTAAACAAAATCCAAATGTCAGGGGGACGGGGCGCAACCCCGTCCCCCTTTCAAACATTGTGTAGGTATTCTATATGACTAAATATCTGATAAAAAGGATCCTTCACGGGCTGATTTCCGTGATCATCGTCGTTATGGCAGTGATGCTCCTCGTATATAACGCGATCGACCGTGAGAAGATATTCATGCAGGACCCGCTGATACAGAAAAAATCCTCCAACGAAAAAGAGGTTTACAAGTATCAGGCGTGGGAGGATTACGGATATCTTGATTACGTTCCGTACGCGGACTGGCTGAAGGAGCTCGTCAAAAACGGCGAGATAACCGAGGATACCCGCGCCGCCGTCGTCAAAATCGCCGTAAAGGCGGAACAGGACGATCCCGACGTCGCGGAATACGTCCGCCGGTTCACGGAATATTACGAGGGCAAAGGCTATACCGTGTCAAGACTCGACGCCGTGTATCAGACGAACGGTGCGACGCTTGTGAAGGGCGGATCACAGAGACTTTTCGCGTACAAGAACGTACCTATCATCGTCCGTATGTGGAAATATTTCACGGGCGTTATCAAGATCGACAATATCCATTACGCTGAGGAAGTGACGGGGGAGCGCGGGATAAAATTCACGTTCCACGATCCCGCGTACGGCGGGGATAAATTCTCGCCCGCGATCACCGGCAACGGAACGAAATACAGATATCTGCTTTATTTCGACAACCGGTTCCCGTTCATCCATCAGAATCTGGTCACCGTCAACCTCGGTCTTTCATACTCGATAAACTACGGCGTCGACGTCTGGGATACGATGGTACTGCCTCAGGGCGCCATCGTGAAAGCGGATACTTATTATCCCACGGGTTTCGTTGAGAATTCATCAAACGACCTTCACACGCTCAGATATTCCGCGGGCTCGCTCGAAAAGGGCGGCGAATTCATGTCCAAAAGATTCGTCGACGACTATACGATCACGACGACCGAGAAGAACGGACTGTCCAAAATGGGATATTCGTTCATCATAGGTATCATTGCGTCGCTGATCGCTTATCTTGTCGGTATACCGGTCGGTATATCGATGTCAAGACACCAGAACAAACTGATCGACAAGATCGGTACGGCGTACATAATCTTCATTATCGCCGTCCCGTCGCTCGCGTACATCTTCATGTTCCGCGCCATCGGTATGAGCTTCAACTGGCCCGTCACGTTCAACGGGACTCCGAAGGCGTACATCCTTCCTGTCATATCGCTTGCCCTGAAGGACATAGGCGGTCTGATGAGATGGACCAGAAGATACATGATCGACCAGAAGAATTCCGATTACGTTAAATTCGCCAGATCCGGAGGTCTTTCCGAACCGGAGATCTTCCGAGGACATATACTCAAAAACGCGATGATCATCATAGTGCACGGCATCCCCGGCACCATACTCGGCGCTCTCGTCGGCGCGATCATCACTGAAAGTGTTTACACCGTTCCGGGCGCCGGCGGAATGCTCGTCAACGCCATCCAGTTTTATGACAACGCGGCGACGGTCGGCGTGGCAATGTTCTACGCGCTGCTCTCGGTCACATCGCTCATACTCGGCGACGTGCTCATGGCGATGATCGACCCGAGAATCTCGTTTACATCAAAGGGGAGGTAAGTCATGGAAAAAGAATCCGCAGAAGTAAAAGAACTCGGTCTTTCCGAAGAAGAATTATTCTCCCACTACGACCACAACCAGTATGAATCCGAAAAAGTCACGGCGCCCCGCTACTCCTACTGGAAATCGGTGTTCCGCGTCTTCTTCAGGCAGAAGATCAACGTCGTCGTTCTGGTCCTGCTCGCGCTGATCATCGTATTCGCGTACATCTACCCCGCGGTCACCGGCTACGCCGCAAATCACGAGGAAATGTACAACATGAACGCGGCGGACAACTCGACGAAGCACCTGACGCCGGATAAGGCGATCAGCAAATTCGGATTCAGTCTGAGCTGGATCCTCGGCTCGGGCTCGCAGGGCCAGTCGACGTTCGACGCTTTGTGGTACGGTTCGAGCATATCGATCACGCTCGCCTTGATATGCGCGCTGATAAATATGGTGATAGGCATCCTGCTCGGCGCGGTCTGGGGCTTCTCCAAAAAAGTCGATATCGTGATGACCGAGGTCTTCAATATCGTCGGCAACGTCCCGTACGTTCTGATTATCGGCGTACTTATCCAGATCCTGAGCCCCAGCTTCTGGACGCTTGTATTCGCGATGACCGTAACGGGCTGGCTCGGCATCGCGTACTTCATCCGTACGCAGGTCATAGTCATCCGCGACCGCGAATACAACCTCGCGTCGCGCTGCCTCGGCACTCCGATCCTCAGACTCACGATGAAGAACATACTTCCGTTCATGACGTCAGTCATAGTCACCCTCGCGGCGGCAGAGATACCGGCGTACATCTCCTTCGAGGTGTTCTTATCCTACATAGGACTCGGTATTTCCGATATGACTCTCGGTAAGATAATCACCCAGACGCAGGCGTTCCTCGCCGTTCCCGAATGGGGATTCGAATACTGGAGCCCGATCATAGTGTCGTCCATCATAGCGATCATACTCTATCTCGTCGGTCAGAACTTAGGTGACGCTTCCGACCCGAAGACGCATATGTAAGGAAAGAGGTGTGATCATGGCAGAAAACGAAAAGAAAGTATTGCTTTCGATCAAGGATCTCGAGGTCAAGTTCCACGTCAGATCAAGGATCCTGACCGCGATCCGCGGCATCTCGCTCGACATCTACGAAAACGAATCAATCGCCATAGTCGGTGAATCCGGCTCCGGCAAATCCGTTTTCACAAAGACTTTCGCGGGCATGCTCGATTCCAACGGCTTCATATCGGCAGGCAGCATCATCTTCAACGACGACGAGCTCGCCGATACGCAGGTCGCCAAAAAAAGCTATGCGATAAGAGAGATCAACTTCATAGAGAAGAAGCTGAACAAGTATTCCAAAGTCGAAAACGGCTCCGATATCTATAAGCGGATGGAAGCGCTCAAAAACGAGAAGCTCGCCAAAAGCACCATGTCGGCTGAAATGAAAGAGGAATACGACACTAAGCTCGGCGATCTCGAATACAAGCGCACCGACCTGTTCAACCTCAAGCAGACGTTCGACCCGCGCAGAGAGCGCGACAAGATAAAGGAAACGTCGGCGCAGATCGCCGAATACGATAAAAAGATAGCCGCCCTGAAAGCGGAGATCGAATCGATAAAGGCGGATCACAAGAAAGCCGTCGATTCCGACGCGCAGTATATCGCCTCGTACAATTCCGCTATGAGCGATCTGAAGCGCGAATACTCCATCGCGATAACGAAGGACGTGCCGGACGATAAACCCAAGAGGAACAATATCTTAGCGAAAGAGATATATCTGTCCATAGGACGTTATAATCTCACAAAGCGTCTGCTGCTCGTCATGAAGCTTCTGAAGGTGTTCAAGGGCGCCATGAAGGAAGGCGTCGACATCGACAAAGAAGAGACGCGCAACGAGCTGTTCGACCGCGTGGCGTTCAGAGTCAAATATCTGCGCGAGGACGACGAAAAGCTTTACGGCTGGGCTGTCCTTAACCTCGCGAAGATCAATTATTCGAAGGACTGGAGCCAGATCCGCGGCGCGAAGATCGCGACCGTTTTCCAGGACCCGATGACGTCGCTCAACCCGATCCTGACGATCGGCAAACAGATCACCTCGATCATTCTGAAGCACCAGGACTGCTCGGAGATCGAAGCGAGAGAGCGCGCGCTCATCCTGATGAAGAAGGTCGGCATCCCGAACCCGGAGAAGAGATTCGACGATTATCCGTTCCAGTATTCCGGCGGTATGAGACAGCGTATAGTCATAGCGATCGCGCTGTCCTGCCAGCCTAAGATCCTCATCTGCGACGAGCCCACCACGGCGCTCGACGTCACGATCCAGGCTCAGATACTGAAGCTCATAAAGGATCTGCAGAAGGAATTCAATTACACGATCGTGTTCATCACGCACGACCTCGGCGTCGTCGCAAACGTCGCCGACCGCGTAGCGGTGCTTTACGCAGGTCAGCTGATCGAGCTCGGCAACGTGGAGGAGATTTACTACGATCCGCGTCATCCGTATACGTGGGCGCTGCTTTCCTCGCTCCCTCAGCTCGCGCAGAAGAACACGAAGCTGTATTCGATAACCGGAACGCCTCCGTCGCTGTACAACAAGATCGTCGGCGATCCGTTCGCCCCGAGAAATCCGTACTGCTTGAAGATAGACACGCTCAAGGAGCCGCCTATGTTCCGCGTGACGGATACTCACTACGCAAAGACGTGGCTGCTCGATCCGAGAGCCCCGGCGACCGAAAAGCCGGACACGATCAAGGATACTTACGGCAAGCTCGTCAAGGCGTTCAACGTTCAGGGAGGTTAAAGCTGTGGATACTAATAAAACGGTACAACAGGTACATACTACGAGCTTCCCGGAGCACGGCCCCATCGACAACACCGGACGTGAAGTCATACTGTCTCTGCGCAACGTCGATATAAACTTCGGTAAAGGCGACAAGCTCAACAGAGCGGTCAAAAACGCATCGTTCGATATATACAAGGGCGAAACGTTCTCCCTTGTCGGCGAATCCGGTTCGGGCAAGACCACGATCGGACGCGCCATAATCCGCGTCAACCCCTGCGCCGCAGGCGAGATACTCTACAAGGGCGTCAGGATCTCCGGCAAGATACCGCGCGCGCTTGACCGCGAGGTGATAAGGAACATCCAGATGGTCTTCCAGGATCCCGCGGCGTCGCTTAACGAACGCGCAACGGTCGACTACATCATCTCCGAAGGCCTTTACAACTTCCATCTGTTTGAAAACGAAGCGGACAGGATCGCAAAAGTCGAGAAGATAATCGAAGAAGTCGGTCTGCTCCCGGAGCACCTCACGCGTTACCCGCACGAGTTCTCCGGCGGACAGAGACA
>JAFZRM010000058.1 GCA_017619885.1 Clostridia bacterium
CGTACTTTGCGCGGCGATGCTGCTTTCGATCGCCGGCTGCAGCGGCGGCGGCGACGATACGACCGCGGACGTCGTGACCGAGCCTCAGACGACCGAGGCTGAGACGACCGCCGAGATAACCGAAGCGCCGGAAACCGAAACAGAAACGGAAGAGGTCACCACGGCGCCGACGTTCACCGACCCCTCCGAAGAAGTGCTCAACACGCCCGCGGCGACGCAGTTCACCGTCTCGCGCGTTTTCGGCAACGACATGGTGATACAGCGCAATGAATATATCCGCGTATGGGGCTTCGCCGATGAAGACCAGAACGGAAAGAGAGTCAACGCAGAATTCGCCGGTCTTATCGGCGCGGCGCTGATCGAAGACGGCAAATTCATGATCACGCTCAACGGCTCGCTGCCGGAATGCACCGAACCGAGACCGTTTCGAGTCTACGGCGACGGCGTTGAATACACATTCAACGACGTTTTAGTCGGCGACGTCTACTGGATGGTCGGCCAGTCAAACGCGACTTATCCCGTGCAGAGCATAAAAAACGAGCCGCTTTCCAGCTCCGCCGGCAGAAGCGTCGGCATATCCGACAACGACCTTATCCGTCTTCACAGAAGCACCTCCGACGATCCGGCGGGACTCACAGTCGGTACCGCCGACGTGAATGAAGACACGCCGATCAAACGCGGCTGGCAGAAGCCCACGAAGGGCGCCCTGCTGTTTTCCGCGCTCGGATATTTCACGGCAAAGCAGCTTTACGACAGGCTTGAAGGCAAAATACCGATAGGCATGATCGAATTCGCCTCCGGCGGAGCCGCGCTCAACGCGTTCTGCCCTAACGAGATCTGCGATCAGCTCAAGATAGACAAATTCGACTCGGCCAAGGGCGTTTATACCGCGCCGAGCGTCAACAACCACCCGACGCGCTTCATGTACAACCACTACATGTACGCGTTCCAGAAGTACCCGATCTGCGGTATCATCTGGTATCAGGGAGAATCCGACTGCACCTCGCAGAACGACAAGAAATATCCCGCCAGATTCGACGCGCTGATCACGGAGTACAGGAACAGACACGATCTTATAAACCACGATTATCCGGTGTTCATCATCGAATTCCCGGCGATCTGGCAGTCGTTCCCGTTCGAGACGATCCGTCAGTACATGGGAACGATCCCGAACGTGACGAAGAACACCCATCTCTGCCAGTCGTCCGACCTATGGAAAGACACCAAATACGAGAACAGCCTGCATCCCTACGTCAAATGGGAGCAGTCGGTCCGTATGACGAATATAATCCTCGCTAACGTCTACGGCATAGGCGATCCCGCGTACGTCGAAGGTCCGTCCGCCGTCAGCATCGAGTATTCCGATGATAAACAGAGCGCGGTAATCACGTTCCGCAACGTCGGCGACGGTCTGCGCATCGAGGGCGACGAGCTCAAAGGCTTCATCGCGAACGGCTCGACGAAGGCGAAGATGACCGCGGAGATTATCGACAAGGACAAAGTCCGCGTGACGTACACCAAGTCGATAAAATCAGTCTCGTACAACGCCGGGCTCCAGGATACGTTCCCGGAGACGATCACGCTCTGCAACAGCGAGGGCGTGCCGTGCAACTCGTTCATCATAAAATAAGCATAACACGATACCGGCGCTTTGACGCGCCGGTATTTTTTATCCGCTCTTGACAAGCGGCCGTGTATGGTGTATAATAGTCGAAAACGATACGGAACGGTATATTTATGGATAAGAATATCAAAAGATTCGACAGGAAAGCGCCGCCGGTAAGGACGAAGTGGTATCTGCGTCCGCTGACGTACATCCTGTCGGCTCCCGACACGAAAAAACACAAACTGAAGATAACGAAGACGGGCGTCGAAGGGCTCAAACCGCCTTATCTGATGCTTTGCAATCACAACGCATTCATGGATTTCAAAGCCGCGACGATGGCGATTTATCCGGCTCGCGCTAACTACATCGTGGCGATCGACGGGTTCATCGGGCGCGAAAAACTGCTGCGCGACGTCGGCTGCATCTGCAAGCGCAAATTCACGAGCGATATAACGCTGATCCGCAATATCAAAAAGGTCATAAACAACGGAGATATCTGTATCATCTACCCCGAGGCGAGATATTCGCTGTGCGGCACGACCGCGATCCTGCCGGAGAGCCTCGGCGAGCTGTGCAAGATGCTCGGCGTGCCGGTCGTGACGTTCATCTGCCACGGACATCATATAAACTCGCCGTTCTGGAACCTCCATGACAGGGGAGTACGCCCGACGGAAGCCGAGATGACGCTGCTGTTCACGCCCGAACAGCTCGCCGCCGCGGGCAAGGACGAAATAAACGACGCGCTCGTGAAGGCTTTCCGGTACGACGATTACGCCTGGCAGAAACAGCGCGGCATAAAGGTCACGTACGAAAAAAGAGCGGAAGGGCTTCACAAGGTGCTTTATCAGTGCCCGCACTGCGGGAAGGAATTCCGCATGACCTCGCAGAACGACGAGCTGATCTGCTCCGCCTGCGGCAAAAAGTGGAGATATCTGACCGATGGCTCGCTTGAGGCGGAGTCCGGCGAGACGGAGTTTTCTCACATCCCCGACTGGTACGAATGGGAGCGCGCGAACGTGCGCGAGCAGGTGCGGACCGGGAAATACACGTCAGGGGAGCTCGACGTGCACGTCGACAGTCTGCCGAACGCCGACCGCTTCATCAGGCTCGGCAACGGAAAACTGATTCACGACGAAAACGGCTTCCGCGTATGGGGGACCGACAACGACGGCGATCCGTTCGAGATGGTGAAGGACGTGCTTTCGCTTTATTCGTGCCATATCGAATACGAATATCTCGGAAAATACGGCGACTGCATAGACCTCAACACGCTCGACGACACGTTTTACATCTACCCGCACGGAACCGACTTTTCGGTTACGAAAATGGCGCTCGCGACGGAGGAGCTGTACTGCTTCAAGCGCGAGCAGGTCGGCAGACCGTGCCGCCCCGGGCTTGCTTGACGCGAATGTAAATCTTATGTAAAAATAAGTGAAAAGTGTTGAAATAGCCATATATACCATTTATAATATATAAAAATATCGATCCGGAGATATTGATTTGATCACAGAATTTATTATAAAGACTTTCGGTGAGGCCGCCGGATGGGTCAAATACCTTGTGACCGGTATCATCTCCATGCTCCCGATCGTGGAGCTGCGCGGCGCGATACCGATTGGCTCGATGGCGTTCAAGATTCCGTGGTACTGGTGCTACGTCCTGTGCGTTATCGGAAATCTTGTGCCGATACCGTTCATTCTGATATTCATTGAAAAACTGATCGGCTGGTTCAAGAAGACGAAGCATCTGAAAAAATTCGGGCTTTTCCTTGAAGCCAAGGCCGAGAAGAACACCGCGAGGGTGCAGAAATACGAGGTCTTCGGGCTGATGCTGTTCGTCGCGATCCCGCTGCCGATGACCGGCGCGTGGACGGGCGCGCTCGTCGCGGCGCTGACCGGCATGAAATTCAAAAACTCCATGATATCGATCATCGGAGGCGTGCTGATCGCCGGAGTGATCGTGACGCTAATCTGTCAGGGCGTGCTCGGCTTTTTGTCATTCTTAATTTAATACCCATCAAGAGCAGGGGAGGGACCGGCCTAATGATCCTGCGGCAACCTGAGACGATTAAGGTGCCAATTCCGCGAGATGAGTTTCGTAAATCAAAAGGAAATTCGCTCGGGAACGGGCGGATTTTTACATAGAAAGGCATATAAATGAAAAGACTTTTTACATCCGAATCAGTAACTGAAGGACATCCCGATAAAATATGCGACCAGATCTCCGACGCGATCCTTGACGAGATGCTACGCGCGGACCCTATGTCGCGTGTGGCGTGCGAATGCTGCTGCACGACCGGGCTCGTCATGGTAATGGGCGAGGTGACGACGTCGGCGTACGTCGATATACAGCACGTCGTGCGTGAAAAGGTCAGAGAGATCGGTTATACGCGCGCGAAATACGGCTTCGACTGCGACACCTGCGCCGTCATCTCCTGCATACACGAGCAGTCTCCCGATATCGCGATGGGCGTCGATCGCTCGCTTGAGGCGAAGAACGGTCAGCTTGAGGACGATCTCGACACGGGCGCGGGAGATCAGGGCATGGTCTTCGGTTTCGCGTGTGACGAAACGAAGGAGCTTATGCCGCTGCCGATCTCGCTGTCGCACAAGCTCGCGAAAAAGCTTTCCGAGGTCAGAAAGACGGGCGTTCTGCCGTATCTGCGTCCCGACGGAAAGACGCAGGTAACCGTCGAGTACGACGACGGCCGCCCCGTCAGGATCGACACCGTCGTGGTATCGACTCAGCACGACGAGAGCGTAGGGCTCGAAAAGATCAGAAAAGACGTGATAGAGCACGTCATAAAATCCGTCATCCCCGCGGAGCTGCTCGATGAGGACACGAAATATTTCGTCAATCCGACCGGTCGCTTCGTCATAGGCGGACCGAACGGCGACTCGGGCCTGACCGGCCGCAAGATAATCGTCGACACGTACGGCGGATACGCGCGCCACGGCGGCGGAGCGTTCTCCGGCAAGGACCCGACGAAGGTCGACAGATCAGCCGCCTACGCCGCGCGCTGGGTAGCCAAAAACGTCGTCGCGGCGGGGCTTTGCCGCAAATGCGAGATACAGATCGCCTACGCGATAGGCGTCGCGCATCCCGTTTCCGTGTCGGTCGACACGTACGGGACCGAGACCGTGCCGTATGAAAAGATAAAGGAAGCGGTCGGAAAAGTCGATCTGCGCCCCGCGGCGATAATCAACCATTTCGATCTGCGCCGCCCGATATACGCGCAGACCGCGGCGTACGGCCACATGGGACGCGAGGATATAGACGTGCCGTGGGAGAAGCTCGATCTTGTCCCCGAATTTGAAAAACTGAAATGAACGAAAACGGCAAGGAGCTTGAAAAACTCACCGGCGTCGTCGAGAGGATAGTATATCAGAACAAGGACAACGGCTACGCCGTGATCGAGATCGAGACCGGCGAGGCGGAGTTCGAGACGATCTTCGGGACTCTGCCGTTCGTCGCCGAGGGCGAGGTCATCGCCGCTTACGGCAACTTCGTCAACAGTCCCAAGTACGGCAGGCAGTTCCGCGTGGAGCAGTATGAAAAACAGCTCCCGCAGTCCGAGGACATGATGATAAAATATCTGTCGTCCGGCACGATCAAGGGCATCGGTCCGGCAATGGCGAAAAAGATCGTTGCGCGCTTCGGTGCCGAGACGTTCGACGTCATCGAGAACAATCCCGGCTGGCTCGCGGATATAAACGGCATTTCTGCGACTCGCGCCGAGAACATCGGCGAGCAGTTCGCGCAGCAGCACGGACTGCGAAACGTCATGATGTTCTGCCGAGACTTTTTCTCGCCGTCCGTCTCCGTCCGCGCCTTCAAGAAATGGGGAGCGTCGACGGTCGAGATCATCAGAAGCGACCCGTATATCCTCTGCGAGGAGCAGTTCGGCGTCAGCTTCGAGAAGGCGGACAACGCCGCGCGCGCCATCGGTCATCCGGCGGACAGCGACGTCAGGCTTTTCGCCGGGATAAAATACGTGCTCAATTACAGCGCCACGCAGAACGGTCACACGTATCTGCCGGAGGATAAGCTGTTAAACGCCGCGTCGAACCTGCTCGGAGCCGATTCCGGCAAGATGAAGGACGCGCTCGACAGCCTGGTTGAGAGCGGCGTCTGCGTCTGCGAAAAACTCGACGGGCGGCGCTGCGTGTTTTTGAAAAAATACCGCGACGCGGAGCAGTATATCTGCGACAAGCTCAGAATGCTAGAGAATTCGAGCGTCGTGGTCGACGAGCGGAATCTGACGCGGTCGATCGACGTCTGCGAGACGGAAGAGAACATAACGTACGCGCCGATGCAGCGCAAAGCGATCGAGCGCGCGATAAACAGCGGCGTCATGGTGCTGACCGGCGGCCCCGGTACAGGTAAAACGACGGTCATCCGCGCGGTCACGCGCATTTTCCGGCGTATCGGCATGAAATACGCGCTCGCCGCGCCGACGGGACGCGCCGCAAAGCGCATGTCCGAGGCGACGAGCGAGGAGGCGAAGACGATCCACCGCCTGCTCGAGGTCACGTTTGCCGACGGCGAACGTCAGCA
This sequence comes from Clostridia bacterium, assembly GCA_017619885.1. Classification (GTDB taxonomy): domain Bacteria; phylum Bacillota; class Clostridia; order Oscillospirales; family CAG-272; genus UBA1248. The sequence continues at coordinate 6,164 of JAFZRM010000058.1, forward strand.
CTTCATGCGCAGCCGCAGCAACCCGCTCGACGAAAACGTCGTGATAATCGACGAGGCGTCGATGATCGACGTGCTTCTCATGTCCGCCCTGCTCGAGGCTATGCGCCCCGGTTCGAAGCTCGTGCTGATAGGCGACGCGGATCAGCTCCCCTCGGTCGGCGCGGGCAACGTGCTCGCCGACATAATCGCCTCCGACACCGTCAACACGGTGCATCTGAAGGACATATTCAGGCAGGCGGGCGAATCGCTTATCGTCACGAACGCACACGCGATAAACGAGGGCAGATACCCCGATCTTGAGACCAAAACGAACGATTTCTTCTTCATCCCGCGTCAGAGCGAGGAAGAGACGGCGCAGACCGTCACGGATCTTTGCAGTGTGAGACTGCCGAGAAAATACGGCAGAGAAGTGCTCGAGACGCTTCAGATCATCACGCCGACGAGGCTCAGCTGCTGCGGCGTCGAGGCGCTGAACGTCCGACTTCAGCAGGCGCTGAACCCGCCCTCACCGTCAAAGAAGGAGAAACACGCGCGCGGCGTGGTCTTCCGCGAAGGCGACAAGGTCATGCAGATAAAGAACAATTACGATATACTCTGGGTAAAGAACGGCGTCGAGGGCACCGGGATATTCAACGGCGATATCGGAAAAATAATAAAGGTCGACAACATGGCGGAAACGCTCGTCATCGACTTTGACGAGCGGATCACCGAATACGACTATTCGCTGCTCGACGAGCTCGAGCACGCGTACGCGATAACCGTGCACAAGAGCCAGGGAAGCGAATACAGAACTGTCATAATCCCCGCGTTCCGCTTCAGCAAAAGGCTTCTGACGCGAAATCTGCTTTATACCGCGGTGACCCGCGCACAGCAGATGGTCATCATCGTCGGCGACGCTCAGGCGGTGAACGACATGGTGGACAACAACCGCCACGCGCTGCGCTACACGTCGCTTTGCGAGCGGCTGACGAATTTCTCATGAAGGGATTCCTCAATTATATCACCGAGCTGATCTATCCGCCGCGATGCGTCATGTGCGGCGAGCTGCTCGAGCCGGGCACGGAGCGCGTCTGCTTCTGCGATATGTGCCGCGGCATCTGGGAAGGCGAGAAGGCGGCTCAGTGTCCCGAATGCAGGCGCCGCGTGAACGAATGCGGCTGTCAGCCCAAATATAACAGATCCCGCACGGTCGACGGCTTCCGGACGCTTTCCTTCTACGAGTCGGAAAACGTGAAGAAGCTGATCAGAACGGTCAAAACGGACCGCGATCCGGCGCTCGAGACTCTGCTCGGCAGGGATCTGTCCAATCTCATAATGAGATATTATAAAATTGACGGCGACTGCGTCGTCGCCTATCCGAACAGGGACCGGTCAAGCGTGAAGAAATACGGCTTCGATCACGCGCGGCTTCTGTGCAGAAAAGTGAGCGAATATACCGGAGTTCCGGTATATCCTTATATAAAACACCGACATACACGGCAGCAAAAGACGCTTTCCGCAAAGGAAAGGGGATACAATGCGGTCAGAAGCTATTATATCCCGGACAGATACAGGGGCTTGCTGAAAAATAAACGCGTTATATTTATCGATGACGTCGTCACGACGGGCGCCACGTCGGTCGTCTGCGCGTCGCTTTGCAAAGCGGCGGGCGCGTCCGGCTTCAGCGTTTTCAGCGTCGCGAAGACGCGGTGAACGTCATCGGCTGAAAGGTATGGAAATGAAGATCAGAAGACTGTTATCCGTAATACTCGCGGCGGTGCTGATACTGCCGGTGTTTTCCGCGTGCAACAAAGACCCGTCGGACACGACGGACGAAACCGCAGTCACGGTCGTGACGGATACGGATGAGCCCGCGACCGACACGGAGGAGACGACGGCAGAGGATACCGTGACGGATCCGGCGACCGGTACGGATACCGATCCCGATACCGCCGTCCCTGCGACCTCGGAGGATACCACAGACGTCACCGTGACCGACGAAGTCACGGAGCCTTCGACGGATACCGACAGCGGGACCGTAACGGAGACGGACACCGACGCACAGACCGATCCGGTCACTACGCCCGCCGAGACGACGCCCGCCGTCACTACCGCACCCGAGACGACGAAGCCCGATACGCCTCAGCCGCCTGCGCAGTACGGCAAGCCGGCGGAGCTGATGTTCCGTCAGGTGTACGGCACGGGCTACAACAACGACACGCCGGCGAGCCACAGCTTCATAGAGCTTTACAACACGTCGAAATATCCGGTAAAGCTCGGAGGGCTGTCGCTTTACAGCTACGATATGACCGCGAAGAAATACGTTTATTTCGATCTGCCGTCGGTCGAGGTCCCGGCTTCGACGTCGTATCTCGTCAGATGCGCCGCCGCGAAGGGCAAGAACGGCGAGGCGTACGACGAAACGAAGCAGCGCGTGTCCGTCAAGTACTACGACGCATCCTGGAACGTGGTGCTCGACAACAAGGAGATAAGGCTCGCGCTCGCAGACAAGGGCACGGCGATAACCACCGACAACGTCGCGCAGGCGAAAAACGTATATATCTACTTCATAGGCTCGCAGACCGTGACGTCGGATAAGAACACGGCGGCGGGGATAAGCAAGAACAAAGCCGCATACCGCGTCAAGCCCGGCGACAAATACATACTCGTCGATTACAAGAACGCCCCGGCGTCGGAGATCGCCGACCGCGCGCCGATGTGCCTCAAGGGCGACGTCAACGCGCAGGCGTCAGCGCTTGCGAACGTCGTGACGTTCTCGGCGGAATCCGGCTTCTACGACGGCACCGTCGAGCTTACGCTGACCGCGCATTCCGGATATACGATATATTACACGATGGACGGCTCAGATCCGCGCAAGGCGGGAGTCAAGTACACCGGCAAATTCAAGCTGACGAACACCGCCCTGATGAGCTGGGGCACGCTGACGAAGCTCTGCACGTCATTGAACGGCACCGCGAACCCGCGCAACACGCGCCAGGTCGGCGCGAGAGTCGTCAAGGCTTACGCGACGAACGGCAAGATCAGCACGCAGGTCGCGACGAACACGTATTTCATAGGCACGGACCTGCTCAAATACAACGTGCCGATACTGGCTTTGTCGATCGAGCCGAGTGAATTTCTGAGCAGCGACCGCGGCATATACCACACCCAGATGAGCGACCCGTTCGGCACGAAGATGCGCCGCACGGCGTACTTCGAGATAATGGAGACGAACGGCGAACGCGTTTCGGCGTCTTACGTCGAGATAGCGCTCAACGGCAACGGCTCGATGGGCTTTGCCGCAAAGTCGATCAGAACGTACTTCAAAGCCGACGCGGCGTCCGACGTCGTCGGCAACCCGTCGAAGCTCAAATACGATATATTCCAGGGCAAGGCGCGCGACGGCGTGACCGAATTCAAGCGCCTGCTGCTCCGCAACTCCGGAAACGACAGCAGCCAGACGCATCTGCGCGACGCGTATATGCAGACGCTGTGCAGCAGTCTGAACTGCCCGACGATGGCGTACAGACCGGCGCTGCTCTTCATAAACGGAGAGCTGTGGGGCGTCTACAACATCCGCGAGAGATACGACGCGAAGTATTTTGAAAGCCACTACGGTATCCCGGAAGAGGATTTCTGCATGCTCGAGTCGATCAGCCCGCTGATCACCGGAAGCTGGAACACGGCGTACGCGTTGAACGACGGCGTCGAGGGCGACGAAATACCGTTCCACGAGCTCGTAACGTACATCGAGAACAACAATTTAGCCGACGACAGCAAATTCAAGTACGTCGCCGACAGGATAGATATCGACAACATGATCGACTTCTTCGTCGGATCGATGTTCTTGTGCAATACCGACTGGCCCGGCAACAACATAAAGGTCTGGCGCAACAAGAACCCCGACAACAAGGATCTTGATACGAAATGGCGCTTCGCGTTCTGCGATATGGATATGGGCGTCGGGCTTGCGACGAACATCGACACGAACATGTTCACGCACGCGATAAACGACGGAACGGTCGCCGGCAGGATCTTCAACCGGATGCTGAGAAACGAATCGTTCAAAGACAGGTTCATAAACAGATTCTACGAATGCGCCGACACGATCTTCGACACCTCCGTCACGCTCCCGCTGCTCGAGCAGATGGCGGCGGCGATCAGAGAGCCGATCAAGCTCCATTTCGCCCGCTGGCCGAGCGACGGCGGCTCCGCCTCGAATTTCGAGAATCAGATAAACAGCGTCAGATATTTCATGACAAACCGCAAGGAGCGCGCGATCTCGCACCTCGAATCGTTCTTCCACGTGACGCAGAAGCAGTTCGCGGTGACGTTCGACGAGGACGCAGTCTCCGTCAAGATCGACGGCAAGACCGTGAGCTCCGGTTATACGGTCAAGTTCAAGGGCACCGCTAAGATCAGCATGACGATCGACGTAAATGACGGCTACGAGCTCGTGAACGTCAAGAGCGTCGCGAAAAACGGCACGGTAAGGAATTACAACCTCACCTCGATCACGTTCAACGTCGACTCGACGCTCAACGTCACGATCCTGACGAAGCGCACGAACGCCTCGGCGGAGCCGATGGTCGTGACCGGATCGCGCGCGATATTCGCGCTCGCTGACGACGGCCAGCTGTACGCCTGGGGCGAAAACGATTACGGTCAGCTCGGAATCAACTCCGGCACCGTGACCGAGCCGACGGTCGTCGCCTCCGACGTTAAGAAGGTCGCGACGTCCATGGGCGGCACAGAGGGCGACGCGCCGATGACGGCGATACTGACCTCCGGCGGCGCCGTATACACCTGCGGCAACAACTCCGCGGGACAGCTTTGCCGCGACGGCAGCTCGTACAGCTTCATCAGAGTCGAGCTCGATTTCATCGCGAAAGACATTTCCTGCGGCTTCGACCACTTCGTCATCCTTGCCGAAAACGGCGATCTTTACGGCGTCGGCAACAACAGCTACGGCCAGCTCGGAACGACCGGATTCGGCGGCAACGTGACTCAGCTGACGAAGATAGAGACCGGCGTCAAGATGGCGGCGGCGGGCAGACGCCACACGATATACATCAAAGAGAACGGCGATCTTTACGTGCTCGGCGACAACAGATGGAACAAATTCAACACGAGCGGGGAAGCGACGCTGACGACGCCGTATAAGCTCGGCGAGAATTTCGCCTTCTGCTCGACGGGTCAGCACAACTGCCTCGCGATAAAGACCTCGGGCGACCTGTATTACATCGGCTGGCGGTCGGTCACGACGTTCAACGCCGGCGAAGCCTCGGGAAGCCTTGAAAAGATCGCGACGGGAATGCAGTCGGCGTACATCATGGACGAGCACATTATCATGCTCGGACGCGACGGAAACGTCTACGGCTACGGCTACAACAATTTCAGCCAGATAATACCGGACGGACAGAACAAATCCTCACCCGCCAAGATCATGGAGGGCTGTATCGGATGCGGCGCCGGCACGCACTATTCCGCGGCGATAAGAGCCGACGGAACGCTCCTCGTATGGGGCAACAACAGCTGCGGCGTCCTCGGAAACGGGGAGGTATCGGATACGAACTCAAGTCCCGTTGAGGTAATGAGGCTGCAATAAATAAATAATAAGCTCCGCGCCCGGTGCGGAGCTTATTTAAACCTCAAAAGTTAACGCTCAATTTACAAAATAAGCGAAAAATCAAGCCCCGTTTTTCCGTCTTATAAGCAGGATAACGGGGCAAAAGCGCCCGTATCAACACGAAAGGAGTGATATCATGCTGTTGTTCATGGCGGAAACGCTCGATCTGCCGCAGAGGCGGAAGCTCGAGCGCCTGTACGCGCAGTACGGCAAAAAGATGTACGCCGCGGCGCGCAGGATCTGCGGCGATCTTGCGGAAGACGCCGTTCAGAACGCTTTCGTGTCAATAGCAAAGAATATCGAAAAAACGGACGGGCGCGACGACGACGGACTTGCGGGTTACGTCATCGCGATAGCGAAAAACGAAGCGTACGATCTCATGCGGAAAACGGAGAAGACGGAGGACATCGACTCACTGCCGGTAACGGATCCGTTCTCCGATCCCGCCGAGCGCGTTTTCGAGCGCGACGCCTTCGAGGCGGCGGTCAAGCTGATGCGCGGTATGGACGACAAATACCGCGCCCCGCTTTACCTCGTGTGCGTGATGGGCATGTCGATCAAAGAAGCCGCTTCGTCGCTCCGTCTCAGGGAAAAGACGGTCGGCGTCCGCGTATACCGCGCGAAGAAGCTTCTCGCCGACAAGCTTAAGGAGGCGGGTTATGAGTATTAAGTATTCGTTGAACGACGTGCTGATCGAATCCGGCGTAAGGGATTTCCGCGAGATCGCTATATGCGCGGACTGGACCCCGACGGATAAGCACAAAACCAAAATGGAAAAGATCTTCAATAGTGCTGACGGCCGCGTGTCAGGCAGGCTGAAAAGCATCCTCGCCGCCGCGGCGGCTGCCGCGATCATCTTCGGCGTCCTTGCGGCGATCAAGCCCGTGCGGGACGGGGTCGCGTCGTTTTTCTCGGGATTGTTCACCAAACCGGCGCATACCGTGACGGACACGGATACGACAGCGCAGACGCACGTCACGGAGCCTGATACCGCCGCGGAGACGACGGCGCCGGATACGGCGGCGGATCAGGCGGGCGCGGAACTGCCCGACGACGCGCGCGGACTGATCGATTACATGGTCAGAAACGGCGTTTCCACCGCCGCGTGGAAAAAACTCAGAGAGTGCGGAGACGGCGTCGACGTGTGCCTTGACATGCTGAAAACGGAAGAATACGGGACCGTAACGTGCATTTGCTCGGCGTTTGTGTCGAGCAGATTATACAATGAACTTAAATACGGTGTTGGGTGGAGCACGGCAACGGCAAACATGGCGCCTTATCTGTATAACGAACTGGCGTCTGGCGACATGTGCCCGACCGTGTATATGTCCGAGTGTGCGCAGCATCTCCGGGAGTATTTCAGCGAAAACGTGACAACGGAAAAGCTTCATCAGGACTATCCCGTCACGTCAAAGGTTCTTTCGGCGTACGGCGGAGAATACGACGACGTATACGACCCGAAGAGCAAAACCGCCGCGGAGAATATCAGGCGGCTGTGCGACTTCAAATATGACGAAAAAGTCCACAAAGCGCTTTTAAATTACGAAGCGTTCGAGTACTGCGCGAAAGCGTATTTTACGGAGACGGACATAAAAGCACGCGCCGTGATGAGCGTCGTCTGCGCCGAGTATATCAGAAACCGCTGCGACGACGGGAAGGCCTCGAAATCATCTCTGCCGCTCAAACTGCTTTTGGGCGAGCAAGGCTATACGAAGCTGTTCACGTGCGGCGGCGAGATACTCAAAATGAGCAGGGTCGACGAAGAAGCGGAGAACTATTCGCAGTGGCTCGACGCGTTCGTATCGGATCTGAAAGCCGCGGCACAGTTTTGGCCGGAAAGCGTGTTTGAAGCCGAGCTGACGGAGCTGCACGCGCTGTTGGATAACGCCGGATTTACAGGATACCGCGTGCCGCCGCAGCGCGACGACGAGATCATCTCCGCGATAAACGACGCGATCAGCCTTTATAACGCGGTGTCTTTCGGCGCCGCGGCTGAAGGATGGTGCGATCACGAGACGGGTTACCGTGAAAGAGCGGAGGAAGGCACGCCGATGACGGCGGAAATGCTCGAACATCTGGCGCCGTTTTACACTTATAACGGCGATCAGCCGCGGCTTTATCTTGAAGAAGTCACACTGTCGCCGTCGACGCGGGGCTACGGCGAATGGCTCGGGCACTATTGCGGCGTACTGCCGGAGGACGTCGTCCGCAGACTGCTGCGCGACACGCCGCGGTTCATCATAATAGGCGATTCCGTATATCTGAACGTATTTACGACCGAAGGGACCGAGTATTATCACGCGCTGCAGGGAACGCTCGGATACGTTTCCGGGCAGGACGGAAAAATCGTCGTCACAGCCGTCGTATCGCGGCGGTTTGAAGAGTATTCGTACGAATCCTTTGAACTTGAAGACGGCGGCGGCGCGCTCAAGCTGGTCGGCGGAACGTTTTACGAAAAGTACCTTATGACCGATCCCGAAAAAATAACGCGGACAAAGGCCGCGGAGTGCGTGTACGAGGTGCTGAAAGCATATTCCTCACTCTATAACGGAGACGTATCGGTCGCCGCGTCGGCTGAAGAGTGTACGAACAGCGCGTTATTTGCCGATCCGGGATACGACAGATTCGGATCGGGTGAAAGAGAATACTATACCGGCGTTTACACCGGAGAGCTGGCGCTGTACGAATACGCGGACGGCGGGATAGCCGACCTGATGCTGTCAGACGGCGGACCGGTATCGCGCGCATATCACAACGGAAATGACGTTATCGCGATCATGCCCGGCGCCGCGGAAGCGACGGTAAATCTTAAACAGGGTCCGATATATAGGATCAGCTTGATCGAATTCTGCGATATTCTGAAGATCGAATCGCAGACAGCCGACACCGTCACCGCGTCGCTTCAGCTTGAAAGAGAAGAGAACGGAAAAACAACGGTCGGAACTTACACGTTCGAGCTTGAGATGCGCGAGAACAATTATTACGGCTGGCGCGCGATCCTCGTCGGCGGAACGTTCCTTGATCTGCTGAGTAAATAAAAACAAAATCCGCAGCGCGACGCGCTGCGGATTTTTTCGTTATGCGATTATTTGAGAAGCCTCTTGAGGTCTTTTTCAAGCGCTTTCTTCGCGCTCTTTATCCTCTTGGCGTAGGTCGACGCGTAGGCGTCGGAGCCTTTTGCAAGCAGTTCGGTGAACGAACCGGCCATGTTGCCCCAGTTGAACATGTGCGTCGAGCCGAGGTCGAACGTACGCGACTGAAGGATTATCGTCAGCATGTCGTTTGATTCGGGGTCACGGAAGTACTTGCCGGTCAGAGCCGTCTCGTAATACGCCGGAGTCAGCGTGTACATCGACTCGTAAGCCATCGCTTCGACGAACGGAGCGATCTTATCTATGTTCTTGCACGATACCGGGATAGAGAGCATCGCGGAGGTGGCGTGCACGAAATGGCCGTAGTTCTTCTGATCGGCGCTGTATTTCGGGAACGGGATCAGACCGAAGTCTATCTGCATCTCACGCAGACGGAAGACGAGCTGCATGACCTCGCCTAAGAACAGCGCGCGGCCGTCCTCGAATATCTTCTGAAGCTCAACGGCACCGTAGCCGTCGCGGTCGGCGGACCAGGTGAGCGTCTTGTCTGTCCAGAGCTTGATGCTCTTGTCAAGCACGAGGTTTACGTATTCGGTCGCCTGCTCGGGGAAGTAGGGCATATCGTCGGCGTCTTTTTCAACGACTTTAAGGCCCGCGGCGTAGTAGAACGCGCCGAGAGACGAGTTGTGCGTCGCGAATCCGAAGCTGTCTATATCCCAGTCTACCTTGCCGTTGCCGTTTTCATCGCGCTTCGCCTGCGTCATCATCTCGTACATCTTGTCGTAGGTCCACTGATTGTTCCTTACCAGATCGTACGGGGACTCGAGGTCAAGGTCGGTTATGAGCTTCTTGTTGAACATCATGACCCACGTCGCGTCGTTGTCCATTATGGAGATGTCGCCCGTCGCGAAGAAGAGTCTGCCGCCGATCGAGCAGTTGGTGACGAGGTTCTGGTCCCACCAGGGGTTCTTCATGTCGAGTCCTTCAAGCGCGTTGAGGTCTCTCAGCAGGTTCGCCTGCGCGAGGGCGAGAGTACCGCCGGTGTCGCACATCAGGACCTGATAGTCGTCGGCGCCGGAGTTTATCGACGTCTTGGCTTTGCCGGAGGTGTTGTTTTCGACTTCCTCGGCGATCACGCAGTGATATTTGTCCTGCAGCGTCATGTTTCTTCTGAACACGGCGGATTTGATCGGGTCGTCGGAGTCTTCCTCCTCGAAAATATCCTGGCTCCTCCAGGCGGTGCCGTTATAGCCTTCGCCGATGACGAGGAACGTCACGGTCTGCCCGCCGAGATCGAGGCTCGTCGGTACGGGATCGGGAAGTCTGTCTGTTTCGACTACTTCTTCGACCGTCGTCACGTCTTCGGTGTCGTCGGAGATGACGGGATCGTTGTTATCCGCGCATCCGACGGCGGCCGCGCATACGAGGACCATGAGAGCCGCCAGAAGCAATGCCGTAATCTTTTTCATCTGTACTGTTCCTTTCAATAGATCGTTTAAGACTTTCGTCCTATATCAGCAGTATTATATAATAAAATTTCAGCTAAGTCAATACTTTTTTTAAATTTTCACCAAAAGCATAAATAACTCAATAAAAAAAGCGCCCCGCGGGGCGCTTTATCACTTTACTTGAGGAGTTTGTTGAGGCTCTTGTCTAGCGCTTTCTTCGCGCTCTTTATCTTCTTCGCGTAAGTCGACGCGTAGGAGGCGGAGCCTTTGGAGAGAAGATCCGGGAACACGGAGCCGAGCGAGCCCCAGTTGAACATGTGGATCGAGCCGAGGTCGAACGTACGCGACTGAAGGATTATCGTAAGCATGTCGTTCGATTCAGGGTCGCGGAAGTATTTGCCGGTCAGCGCCGTTTCGTAGTACGCCGGAGTCAGCGTGTACATAGACTCGTAAGCCATCGCCTCGACGAATGGAGCGATCCTGTCTATGTTCTTGCACGACACCGGGATAGAGAGCATCGCCGACGTGCTGTGCACGAAATGGCCGTAGTTCTTCTGATCGGAGTTGTATTTCGGGAACGGGATCAGACCGAAGTCTATGTTCATCTCGCGCAGACGGAAGACGAGCTGCATGACCTCTCCTAAGAACAGGCTGCGGCCCTCCTCGAATATGCTCTGAAGCGTCGGCATATCGAAGCCTTCGCGGTCGGCCGAAGCCGTGAGAGTTTTGTCAGACCACATCTTTATGCTCTTTTCAAGCACGAGGTTGACGTATTCCGCGTTCTGTTCCGGGAAATACGGGATATCCTCGGAGTCTTTTTCGATGACTTTCAGACCCGCTGCGTAGTAGAAAGCGCCGAGCGATGAGTTGTGAGTCACAAATCCGAATATATCCGTATCGATATCGACCTTGCCGTTGCCGTTCGCGTCGAGCTTCGCCGCATTCATCATCTCGTACATCTTGTCGTACGTCCACTGATTGTTCCTTACGAGATCATACGGGGATTCGAGGTCGAGGTCCGTGATGAGCTTCTTGTTGAACATCATGACCCAGGTCGCGTCGTTGTCCATTATGGAGATATCGCCCGTCGCAAAATAGAGCCTGCCGCCGATCGAACAGTTGGTGACGAGGTTCTGATCCCACCACGGGTTCCTGAGATCTATGCCTTCCGTGGCGGAGAGGTCTCTCAGCAGATTAGACTGCGCCAGACCGAGCGTCTCGCCCGTGTCGCACATGAGGACCTGATATTCGTCGGTGTTCGCATTTATCGCTCTTTTCGCGTCGGAGCCGGGGCTGCTCGAGCCGTACTGAGCTATGACGCAGTGATATTTGTCCTGAAGCGTCATGTTCCGCTTGAATACCGCGGATTTGATCGGGTCGTCGGAATCTTCTTCTTCAAAGATGTCCTGACTTTCCCACTCGTTGTAACTGCTTCCTCTGACGAGGAACGTCACCGTCTCGCCGCCGAGATCGAGGCTCGTCGGCACGGGGTCGGGAAGCCTTTCGGTCGAGGGCGCGGTGTCGACCGTCGTCACGTCGTCCGTGTCGTCCGAGACGGCGGGATCGTTGTTGTTCGCGCATCCGGCGGCAGCCGCGCACGCGAGCAGCATCAGAACAGACAGAAGCAATGCCGTGATCTTTTTCATCTGATGATATGTTCCTTTCGATAGATCGTTGAAGACGCACGTCTTCTTCATGCTGATATTATATATTAAAAATCACGTTTAGTCAAGTCTATTTTCAAATTTTTACGCAAAGGTCGACAGGACCGGGGAGTTATGCGGGATCCGGTCAGTTTCTTATTATATAAAATATAAAAATAGTTGTAAAATATGTGTAAACCTATTGACAAAATCTCTGCCGTGTGGTATAATCACCATTCAGGAAACCGCAAAACAGGTTTCCTCCTTGCCGCGCGAAATGCGCGGACTTATGTCCAGAAGGAGGTTAATAAAATGGAAAAGGTGCAAGGTAAATACGAGACCCTGTTTATCGTCGATCCTTCACTCGGAGACGAGGGGATTGACGCGGTCATCGCCAAGTTCAACGATCTTATAGCCGCAAACGGCACCGTTGAAAAGGTGGAAAAATGGGGCACCCGCCAGCTCGCGTACGCGATCGACAAAAAGGCGGACGGCTACTATACGCTTATCAGCTTCACGAGCGACCCCGAGTTCACTCCCGAGCTTGAGCGTATCTTCAACATCACGGACGGCATCATGCGTTCGATCGTCGTAAGACTCGACAAGTAATTTGAGAGAGGTGTTATCGTGGCAAATCTTAATCTTAACAAAGTGATACTCGCCGGCAGACTCGTTGCCGATCCCGAGCTCAAGAAAACCACAAATACCGACAGTTCTGTGTGTTCCTTTACCATCGCGGTAAACAGGAAATACGCAAAACCGGGCGAACAGGCTCAGGCTGATTTCATAGACTGCGTCGCATGGCGTCAGCAGGCCGATTTCCTTTCCAGATATTTCAGGAAAGGTTCATCGATCTGCATCGTCGGCAATATCCAGAAGCGCGCATGGAACGATCAGCAGGGCAACAAGAGATACACCACCGAAGTAATCGTTGACGAGATCAATTTCGTCGACGCCAAGGGAGAGGGACCGAGCAGAGATTACACGCCCGATTCCGTGCCCGCGGCTCCCGCGTATTCCACGCAGACCGCAGAGCCCGTCAAATTCGACGAGGCTGACGAGGACGATCTCCCGTTCTGATCAGAAACGGCGCGCCGCGGCCGGATACAGCGGTCAAAATAACAGGAGGATTTTATAATGGATAAGGAACAAAAGCCGTTCCGCAACAATATCCGCAGAAGAAAGAAGGTTTGCGCCTTCTGCGCGGAAAAAGTGGAATTCATAGATTACAAAAACGCAGACAAGCTCAGAAAATACGTATCCGAGCGCGGCAAGATCCTGCCGAGAAGAGTTATGGGTACCTGCGCAAGACATCAGCGTGAGCTTACGACCGCTATAAAGAGAGCGCGTCAGATCGCCCTGCTCCCGTACGACGCAGAGGTCACCAGACTTGCAAAAGCAAAGCACTTTGCTTACAGCAAGCCCGAGA
>JAFZRM010000059.1 GCA_017619885.1 Clostridia bacterium
GAGGCTTCGGACACGCTGACGGACCTTTTCGGATTCCACGTTCCGCAGAGGTGGAGCGCGGCGAACCACTTCCAGTCGATGCTCGAAAAACAGCCGCACGTGAAAGGCGTCGCATATCTGACGACGCTTTCCGGCTACATCCATTTCCTGCTCACCGGCAGGAACGAGGTCGGGCTCTGCGAGGCGTCCGGCATGTTCCCGGTCAGCGGCGGCAAATACGATCCCGTCATGGCGGCAAAATTCAACGAAGCCGCGGCAAAACTCGGATACGAGCAGGATATAGTCTCGATCCTGCCGAAAATAAGGCCGGCAGGCGCCGAGGGCGCTTATCTGACGGAGGAGGGAGCGCGGTTCCTCGACCCGACGGGGACGCTTTTGCCGGGGATCCCGGTCTGTCCGCCCGAGGGCGACGCCGGCACCGGCATGGTCGCGACTGCGAGCGTGCGCCCGGGCACGGGCTCGGTCTCGGCCGGAACGTCCGTGTTCGCGCTGCTGACGCTTCAGAAGCCGCTCGATCGCGTCTACCGCGAAATAGATTCCGTCAAAACGCCCGACGGCGCCGACACCGCGCTGATCCACAGCTGCAACGGCTGCACGGAGCTTGACAACTGGGTCGGCGTGTTCGGCGAATTCGCCCGCATGCTCGGGGCAAATCCCGGCAAGACCGAGCTTTATTCGATGCTGTACAACAACGCGAAAAACGCCGATCCCGACTGTGGCGGCGTCACGGCGTACAATTTCATCGCCGCCGAGCCGATCGCGAAGGTGCGCGCGGGGATCCCGGCGCTTTACCGCCCGTTCGATGGCAGACTGAGTCTCGCGAACCTGTTCCGCGCCGAGCTTTGCGCCGCCGTCGCCGGTCTGAGGATCGGCATGAAGATACTGTCCGACGGAGGCGTCGATTCGCCGTCGCGTCTGTTCGCACACGGCGGTCTGTTCAAGATCCCGGGCGTGGCTCAGCAGATCCTCGCGGACGCGTTCAGAGTCCCCGTGACGGTCCTGTCGTCCGCGGGAGAGGGCGGCGCGTGGGGCATGTCGCTGCTCGCCGCGTATATGACCGAAGGGAAGGGGCAGACGCTTGCCGACTGGCTCGACCGCGACGTATTCAGCCGTGCGATCTCGTCCACGCTTTACCCGGACCCGGAAGGCGCCGAAGGCTTCGACGCGTTCATGGCAAATTACGAAAACGGTCTGCGGCTGCTGCGGCAGATCTGAAAAGAAAAAAACGGAGAACGCCGGATCATCGCCGTTCTCCGTTTTTCCGTCTTATGATCTTTCTTATGCTGTCTTCCGACAAATAGTATGACTTTGACAGCTCTTTGACCGGGACGCCCGCCGCGTGTTTCTTGTATATCTCGCGGTTCCGCTCGTCGTACTTGCGGCGCGCTCCGTTCCTTTTGCCCCAGACCGCCTTTTTGCCGCGCTTCGGTATGTATATAAGACATCCGTCGCGGTATTTCTGTATCTGCGACAAAAGCTCGGGAGGCAAAAGCCCCCTTGCGTTCACGTATTTCATCATTTCGCCTTTCTTTCCCTGCGGGTCGTTAAGAAACGCCCCGCAGCCGCCGCAAGGACGGCCGCGGAGCCCCCGTATAAGCCGAAAGGTCAAAGCCCGGGAGTTATGCGGGGATCACCTTTTCCTTTTTAATCACTCCGATCAACTCCTCTCTTTGAAAATTCAGGGGAGCCGGTGACGCTCCCGAGTGATTTCATTTTACCACAAAACGAAAATTTGTCAAGCGATATTTTCGGTATAACGGAACATTCCCGGACGTGATCGCGCTTATTTGAACATTTTTTACATTTATAACACCTTTTTGTATTGCCAAACGCCATATCATTGTTGTATAATGAACGAAAGCCAATAATAACGGAGGCGCCGCGCCGCGGCGTCGGGAAAATGTATTACGATAAGAACAGAAGATATTTCGAGAATAAAAGAGCGGTCATGTATATCGGCTTTTTGCTGATAATAGCGGCGTTCGTGCTGTTTTACATCTGGCCGATAGACGAGGACAACGTCGCCTATATCCCGATCGTGTTCCTTACGGTGCTCACGGCGGGCTGCGTGATGTTTTTCGGTCAGCTGATGCGCCGGTCGAACGAAGCGGACATAAACGAGGACATAGAGAACGAGCTGCGCGGATTTGACGAGAAGGCGTATTTCGACCTCGACCTGTACGACAGGGAGCTGCCGTACATAAATCCGCTTCTTATGCAGTCGTATCTGTATTACGACACCCCGTACGTCCGCCGCGACAAGGAGGGCGTGTACCGCACGGACAGATACGTCCGCTGCCGGCTGTATTTCACGGAGGACGCGGTCTGCACCGCCTCGCGCACCGTGCACCTGATCGAGGAGGGCGTCGACGACGAATATAAAGTCATCAAATATTCCGAAATCAAGCGCGCCTCGATCGACGCCGCGCAGCGCATCTACACGATCCACGGCAGAAAAGTCACGGTGAAATATTACGATCTGAATATCTACGGCGAGAACGGACTGCTGTTTTCGAGCCAGTGCAGAAACGACTACACTGTCGAGTGCGCCGTCGAGGATATAAACAAGACTGCGGAGAAGTTCAGAGGATGAAAAAATTCACACTTGCGTCGTTCAATATCGGCGCCTGCTCCAAAATGTTCAACAGATACGACGAAAAGGACCTTTTCGCCGTCGCGGACCTGATCCGCACAGTCGGGGCTGACGTCATAGCCCTGCAGGAGGTCGACCGCGGCTGCGCGCGCTCCGGCGGCGTGGATATGGCGGCGGTCATAGCGCGCCGCGCCGGATACCGCTTTCGCCATTTCATAACGATAAGACCGTTTCAGGGCGGCAGATACGGCACGGCGATACTCAGCCGGTTCCCGATACTGAAAAGAAAAACGATAAACTACAAAGTTGAAGTCGCAAAGCAGGGAACGTCGTGCGGATACGTCGTGCTCGATACCGGCGGCGCCGCCGTCACGGTGTTCAACACGCACCTGTCGTGCGAGAGCGAGGCGGCGAACCTCGATACGATGAGATGCCTCGACGGCATCCTTTCGTCGTACGGCGGACCGTTTCTGTGCTGCGGCGATTTCAACACGTCGCCCGCGGCAGTCGCCGCGCACGTTGGCGGCGTAAAGCTCGCCAACAAAGACCTGCACACGTACGCCGACGTCAGCATAGACAACGTGCTTTACACGAAAGGCATTTCCGTCTCGGACGTGCATACCGTCGACGCGACGACCGTGCCGGTATCCGATCACAACGTGCTCGTATGCAAAGTGAGCGTAAAATGAAATACAATATCTTATTCATCTGCTCGGATCAGCAGAGGCGCGACTGCCTCGGCTATACCGGGCAGTATCCCGTAAAAACGCCGAATATCGACGCGCTGGCAGCTGACGGCGTGGATTTTTCGCTCGCCTACACGCCGAACCCGATCTGCGTCCCCGCGCGCCGCAGCATGGTCTGCGGCAGGCGCCCCGAGCACGTCGGCACGCTTTACAACTACGATCAGGGCATCCCGTCGATCCCGTTCGGACCGGACAACTATTCCTGGTCGGCGGACCTTCAAAAGGCGGGTTACAAATGCGGATATATCGGCGCCTGGCACGTCAGCGACCGCCCGGCGACCGAGTTCGGCTACGACGATTTCATCCCGACGCCGGCGTTCGCCGTAAGGGATACCACAAAATATGAAAACGGCTTCTTCGGCGACCCTTGTGATCTGCCGCTCGATCAGAGCGACACGCACCGCGCCGCCGACACCGCGATAGAGCTGATGAAGAAATACTCCGGCTCACCGTTCCAGATAAGGGTGAACTTCCAGGCGCCGCATTTGCCGTGCCGCCCGAGCGAGCCGTTTTCGTCGATGTACAGAGACGTGAAGCTCTGGAACGCCTTCGACGACGATCTGATCGGCAAACCGTACATGCAGCGCCAGATGGTGCTGAACTGGAACAACGCCGATACACCTGCGGAGACTTTCAGACGGACGCAGAGCCTCTACTTCGGCATGATAAGCCAGACCGACGACGCGATAGGCAGAATGCTTTCGTATCTTGACGAGGCGGGGCTGTCGGAGAACACCGTGGTGATCTACACCTCCGATCACGGAGATATGTGCGGGGAGCGGCGAATGCTCGACAAACATTACGTGATGTACGAATCCGTCACGCGCGTGCCGCTGATCATCCGCATGCCGGGCGGCGCCCGCGGGACCGTCGGCGACCCCATTATCAACGCGCTCGATATAGTGCCCACGCTGCTCGATATCTGCGGGCTGCCGAAGCCGGACGGGCTCGAGGGCGTGAGCCTTTACCCGTATCTGACCGGCGGAGTGCCGGAAAAGGTCAGGGAATACGCGCTCGTAACGTATAACGGACAGCAGTTCGGTCTTTATACTCAAAGGATGATAACTGACGGACATATAAAATACGTGTGGAACTGCTCCGACACGGACGAACTGTACGATCTCGACTCCGACCCCGACGAGCTTCACAACAAAATAAACGACGAAGACTGTGTCGGGCTTGTCGCAAAGCTGCGCCGCGATATGACGAAACAGCTGTGCGAAGCCGACGACTACACTATGCGCTCGCCGTGGCTGCGTGACACGCTCTATAACGGCAGAAAGGCATGATATGATATTCGACAGTACTGTTGCAGCGCTTTCGACTCCGTACGGCAGGGGCGCGATCGCGATGATACGGATGACCGGCGCGGACTCGCTGAAGATCGCCTCCGCGGTCTTTTGCCCGAGAAACGGCAGGCGGGTCGAGGAGCTTTCACCCGCTCACGCGTATTACGGCGATTTTATATACGACGGCGGCGCGATAGACGACGGCATGCTGACCGTGTACCGCGCGCCGGTATCGTACACCGGCGAGGATATGGCGGAGCTTTGTTGTCACGGCGGCGTGCTCGTATCGTCGCTTATACTGAGAGCGCTATACGACGCCGGCGCCGCGCCCGCGGAGGGCGGGGAATTCACGAAGCGCGCTTTCGTCAACGGCAAGCTCCGGCTGACCGCCGCGGAAGCGATAATGGACGTGATCGACGCGGAATCCGTCGGCGCGCTCCGCCTCGCCGGCGCGAACAACAGAGGTCTGCTCTCTGACGAAGCCGGACAGATGTACGACGAGCTGAAGCATCTTATCGCTCAGACATACGCATATATCGACTATCCCGACGAGGATATGACGGACGTATCGCCCGATGAGCTGAGGCGGAGGACGGAAGCGCTGCTCGGCAGAGCCGAGGCGCTGAGAGCCGGATACGCGAAGGCGTCCGCTGTCTGCGAGGGCGTCGACACCGTCATCTGCGGCGCGCCGAACGTCGGCAAATCGTCGCTGATGAACCTGCTGACCGGCAGGCAGACGGCGATCGTCACGGAGATCCCCGGTACGACGCGCGACGTCGTGACCGGCAAAGCCGTGCTCGGCGACGTGACGCTGCGTCTGTCCGACACCGCCGGCATCCGCGAGACGACCGACACGGTCGAGCGGATCGGCGTCGGGCTCGCGCGCGACGCGATAAAAAACGCCGGACTCGTGCTCGCCGTGTTCGACGGCGGCGCGGAGCCGGACGAAGCGGAGCGCGAGTTCATCGACGGGCTGAAAAAACTCGGCGCGCCGGTGATCGCCGTGATAAACAAATCGGACAGCGGCGACGGAAAATGCTACGACGGGATATTCGACCGGACCGTGCATATAAGCGCGAAGACCGGAGAGGGCGCGGAGCTGCTTGAAAAGGAAGTCAACGATCTGTTTTTGCAGGGCGGCATAGATTACGCCGCGCCGCATCTTATAAACGAACGCCAGTACTGCCAGATGACGCGCTTCGCCTCGTCGCTGCGTTCTGCCGTCGCGGCGCTCGACGCAGGACAGACTCAGGACGTCGCGTGTCTCGATCTCGAGGACGCGCTGTCCGCGCTCGCGGGACTGGACGGCAGAGAGGTGAACGACGATATAATCGGCGAGATCTTCGGCAAATTCTGCGTGGGAAAATAATTTCCGTAATGTATTGACTTTTACATACGGAAATGGTATAATACCTGCAAACCAAAAAATCATTGGAGGAATTGAAATGATCAAAAAGTTTTTGGCGGCGGTCATCTGCGTACTTCTCGTATGCGCGGCCGCGGTACCTGCTTTTGCGGGACAGAACGACGACGCCTTCAAAGGCGCTTCACTCGAGCTGCTCGTCGACCTCGACGGCGGCGATGAGGAGAACGGCTTCCAGATGAGAGGCTTCACGGCTTCTCCCGACGGCAAGTACGTATACGGCGGCTTCCTGCAGAACCACCGTCACGTCACCAAGATCGACACGGCGACGGGCGAACACGTAGCCCAGTACGTCCCCGAGATCGAGAACGACGATTATGACGGCGTTGTCGCAAACAACAACTATCCGAAGGGCCTTGCGGTCGACTGCAGAGGTTATCTGTTCGTCGGTATCACGCACGACGTGCCCAACACCTCTTACATCTCCATCGCCTGCGTCGACACGACGCCCGATGAAGAGGGCTACATGACCGAGATCTCGTACATCACCGAGAACCTCGACACGACCAGAGTCGGTATCAACGGCGTCGCATCCGTCAAGATCGGCGACAGAATACTGCTTTACGTCGTGACCTGCTACAATAAAGACACTATCCGCTGCTACGACGTCACCGACGTCACGGATATGAAACTTTACGACGGCTTCGGCGTGAACGGCGTCGTCGACTACAACGAGCTCACCGGCTCACAGTCCGACCCGGGCTACATTGCCGTTGACGTTGACGGTTATCTGTACCTCTGCTACAAGGCGGACGGCAGCTCTTATTCCAAGGGCAGCCACGTGATCAAGATCGAAACCGACGGTAAGAGCATCGTCAGCCAGGTCGAGATCCCGCAGGCATACGGCATCTGCACCGCCGGCGATTATCTGTTCGTCACCACTTACGACGACGATAACTCCAAGGTAGTCGTCCTCAACAAGTCCGACCTGTCCAAGGTCGCCGAACTCGTTTACGAGGATCAGATCTACTCGCTCTCCGGATGCGGCTACGGCGGCGGCTACCTCTACGTAGGCGACCACGGCTCCGGCAGCAGCGCCATCCCTGGAACGGTGCTCCGTTCCACGCCCCTCAACATCACCCAGGACCCGCGCGAGCTTGAAACGGCTGAAGTCGATCCGAGCGTAGTACCGCAGACGACGACAGCGTCCGAAGAACAGCCGCCGGAAGAGCAGACCGACAGGATCGTGATCTGCGACTTCACGGATCCCGCTATGGTCGCCAAGATCGGCACCGGCAACAACTGCTCGTTCGAATACGACGAAGCGAAGGGCTGCCTCAAGATCACGACCACCGGCAGCGACCCGTATTTCACGCTCCCGATGAAGAAGGAACAGCGCTTCGACGGCGATAAGTACAACCTCCTTTGCCTCACCTACATGACCGACGTGGAAGACGTGACCGGCGAAGTGTTCTTCACCGCGAAGGGTTCTTCCGATCTCGCTTCCAACCATATTAATTATTATATGGATCCCGTGTCTGAATTCACAGATCTCGAGATCGACATGTTCGACGACGACGAGGGCAACTGGACCGGCGAGATAAGATCTCTCCGCCTTGACCCGTCGACGTCCGACGAGGAAGACCAGGTCTTCTATCTCAAGACCGTTTACGTCAAGGAAGGCGAAAAGGTCGAGGAGACCACAGCTCCCGCGACCGACGCTCCCGTGACCGAAGCCGACACCAAGGCCGACACCGCGGCGACCGACGCTCCCGATACCACCAAAGCACCCGAGACGACGAAGAAAGTCGACGACAAGAGCGGAAAATCCAACACCGGTCTTATCATCGGCATCATCGCCGGCGTCGTGGTAGTTGCGGCGGGCGTAGCAGCCGGAGTCATCCTCAGCAAGAAAAAGAAGAAATAAGATAAACGATTAAAGGGCGCACGCCGTGCGCCCTTTTTCCTTTTTCTGATCATTCCTCGGTCGCGTAGACCGGGCCGAGATAATCGGACGGCGAGACGAAAGCGCCGTCTTTTTTCAGCGAGAAGTGAAGATGCGTCACCTCGGCGCATTCGATCAGCGACGTTTCGCCGACCGCGGCGATCACGTCGCCGGCCGACACTGCGGCTCCGACCTCCGTCTTGTCCGGCAGAGTCACCTGCAGGTTCTGATACACCGACTGCAGGCCTTTGCCGTGATCTATCACGACCGTCTGTCCCATCATCGGATCGAAGTAGATCTGTGCAACGACGCCGTCGGCGAACGCGCAGACCGGGTCGCCCGGATACGCTCTCAGATCCATGCCGTTGTGCACTCTGTAGTCGTTCATTGTGACCGAATACGCCGGCATGTCCATCGTGTAATCCTTTATCACGCTGCCGTTGACCGGGACGACGAATATCCGCTCCGCGCTCGCCGGCTCGTCCTGCTCCTGCGGCTCCGCGGCGGACTGCGCGGGCTCCGTATGCGCGGGCTCCGTCTGCGCGGGCTTCGTCTCCTGCGGCCCCGGCTGCTGTCTGCTCGTGTCGGCGGGCACGGTGATCTGCGGGAGCATACCCTGATCCGGCGCGGACGTGCCGTCCGACTCCGTGACCTCCGCCGGCGGCGTCTTTGCGCGGTTCCTGCGGTTGACCGCCGAGACGACGGAGATTATCATCGTCAGAACTATCACGGCCGTCAGCGCTATATAGACGATCTTCGCGGCCTTTTCCTGCTTTATTTCTTCGATATCTTCATTATCTGTCATGACTGTTCTTCCTTTCTTTCGTTCTGCCGTATTGTTGACAGTCAGAGCGCCTTTTATACGATAATGGAAAATTCATATTTTATCGTTGACAACCGCCAAAAGGCGGTGTAAAATATATACAAACGTCATATAAGGAGGATCATCATGTCTGAAAACGTAAAGAAGGGCGGCATCTCCGTAGATTCGGAGCATCTGTTCCCGATAATAAAAAAATGGCTTTATTCCGATAAGGATATATTCCTGCGCGAGATCGTTTCCAACGGCTGCGACGCCGTCACCAAGCTCAAAAGGCTCGATTCTCTCGGCGAGATCTCGCTGCCGGAGCAGGATTACAGGATAGACGTCGTGCTCGACAAGACCGCCGGCACGCTCACCGTCACAGACAACGGCATCGGTATGACCGCGGACGAGCTTGAGCGGTATATCTGCAACATCGCCCTGTCCGGCGCCGTCGAGTTCATCCAGAAATACGAAAAGGACGAGAGCGGCAAGCCGCAGGAGGGCATAATCGGCCATTTCGGCCTCGGATTTTACTCGTCGTTCATGGTCTCGCAGACCGTCACGGTCGAGTCGAAGTCGTACACCGGCGCCCCCGCGGTGAAATGGGTCTGCGACAGCGAGGGCGAGTACGAGACGTTCCCGTCAGAGCGCGAAGAACGCGGTACTTCCGTCATAATGAAGATAAGCGACGACGAAAAAGAGCTGCTCGACGCATCGAAGATCAGGGAGATACTCGAAAAATACTGCTCGTTCATGTCCGTGCCGGTCTTCTTCTCGGAGGAAGCGGAGGCCGAGTCCGAGAACGATAAAGAAAAAGAGCCCGAGCAGATAAACGACACGAAGCCGCTGTGGATGAAGTCGCCGTCCGAGTGCACCGACGACGAGTACAAGGCCTTTTACAAAAAGGTGTTCCACGATTACCGCGACCCGCTTTTCTGGGTGCACATCAACGCGGAATATCCGCTGAATTTCAAAGGCATCATCTATTTCCCGAAGCTCAACGCGGAGTTCGAGCCGATCGAAGGCCAGGTCAAGCTGTATTACAACCAGGTTTTCGTCGCCGACAACATCAAAGAGGTCATACCCGATTATCTTCTGATGCTCCGCGGCGTTCTCGACTGCCCCGAACTGCCGCTCAACGTCTCGAGAAGCTATCTGCAGAACAACGGCTATGTGACGAAGATCGCCGCGCACATCGTCAAAAAGGCGGCGGACAAACTCAACGGAATGTTCAACACCGACCGTGAAAACTACGAAAAAGTATACGAGGATATAAAGATCTTCGTCGAATACGGCTGCATCCGCGATAAAAAATTCTACGACCGCGTGAAGGGCAGCGTGCTGTTCAGATCGGCTCTCACCGACAAAAACCTGACGCTTGACGAGTACCTTGAAGGCGCGAAAGAGAAGCACGAAAACAAGGTGTTCTACGCGGCGGACAAAAAGACGCAGGCGCAGTATATCTCCATGTACGCCGATCAGGGCGTCGAGGTGCTTCTGCTCGACAGACCGCTCGACACCCAGTTCATCCAGACTATTGAGATGGACCGCGGCGGCGTCAGCTTCATCCGCGTCGACTCCGATATCGACGAGGTGCTGAAGAACGGCGAGGCGCAGGAGGACGAAAAACTGACGGAGCTGTTCAGAAAAGCGTCCGGAAAGGACGATCTTGAAGTCGGCTTCGCCGCGCTGAAGGACGAAAAGACTCCCGCGGTTCTGAACGAAGACGAGCACGAACGCCGCTTCGGCGACCTGATGCGCCTGTACCGCATGGACGGCGCGGACGATCTGCCCGGAAAAGCGAAACTCATCGTCAACACGTCGTCGCCGCTTTACAGGAAGACCGGCGAACTGATAGCCGCGGGCGAGGAGGAGAAAGCCGGACGGCTCTGCCGCAGCGTGTATTCGCTCGCGACGCTCGCGCACAGACAGCTCACCGCCGACGAGCTCAAAGCGTTTTTGCAGGATCAGTACGATCTTCTCGCAGGATTATGATCTTATCGGATATAAAAAAGATCGACGCGCTGCGTGAAAAATACGGTCACGTCAGCGCCGCGCACTGCGGACTCGCGCTCTTCATTTACGCCGAAGAGCAGGGGCTGTCCGTAAGCGTCTTCGACGACGGCTTCTATGTTACGGACCGCGCCGGACAGTATTATTTTCCCGTCGGCTCCGATGATTTCAAAGCGGATTTTATAAAAAAACACAGAGGCCGGCGCGTGATAATGATGCGTGAAAGCGATATCGGCTTCACCCGGACTCTGATCCCGGATTTTACGCCGGAGCGCGACCGCGACCGCGACGAATACGTTTATTCTCGCGCCGAGCAGGCGAGCCTCGAGGGGCATAAATTCCAGAAGGTCCGCGCGAAGCTCTCGCGCTTCTGCCGCGAAAACGACGTGAAAAGCGCACCGCTGACGGAGGAAAACATCGCCGACGCGTACGCGATACTCGGGGCGTGGGAACCGCGCGCGGGAGAAGGCGACGCGATGGGCGCGCGCAAAGCGCTCGACAATTACGCCGCGCTCGGGCTGAGCGGCGTCGTGACGTATCTGAACGGCGCCCCCGCCGGATACTGCTGCGGTGCCGGGATCGGCGGAGGCGTATATCTGCTGTGCAGCGCGAAGCAGAACGACGGCGTGCAGGGGCTGGATCTATACATGAAACACGCGCTTTACGCCGCGCTGCCGGAGCACGTGACGCTTATAAACACGGAATCCGATCACGGCTCGCCCGGTATCCGCATGCACAAAAACGATCAGCGGCCCGTTATGATGAACGAGATGTACGGGGGTGTTTTATGAGACCGAAGATGATCGTCCTGTCGGCGGACGCGCTCGTATCGGATGATATGGAGCTTTTGCGCACGCTGCCGAATTTCAGAAAATATCTTGAAGGCGGCGCCTGCGTGAAGACCGTCAAAACGTGTTATCCGACGATAACGTACCCGGCGCACACGTCCATCGCCACCGGCGTTTATCCGGACCGCCACGGCGTAACCGGGAACGACGTGTTTTTCCCCGAGCCCGTCGCGCGCCCGTGGTGCTGGTTCCACGAACAGTGCAAAGCGACCGACATATTCACTTACGCCAAACGCGCGGGGCTGTGCACGGCGGGCGTTTTCTGGCCCGTCACCGGCAATCATCCCGATATAGATCATCTGATAGACGAATACTGGACGCAGGGCGACGGCGACACGAAACGCGAGGCGTTCATCCGCTCAGGCACGTCACCGGAAATAATGAAGATAGTCGACAGATACGTCGACGGCCTCGTCGAGCGTCATCATCCGATCGCCGACAGATTCGTGATAAACTGCGCCGCAGATATAATAAGGGAGCTCAGTCCCGATCTGATAATGATACATCCCGCAAATATCGACGGCTACCGCCACCACACCGGGCTTTTCAACGGGAAGGTGAGCGAGGGTATAAGGGAGACCGACGAATGGCTCGGTCAGCTCTGCCGCGCCGCGGAGGACGCCGGGGCGCTCGACCGCACGAACGTCGTGCTTATCTCCGATCACGGTCAGCTTGAGATAAAGCGCTCCGTAAAGCTCAACGTCCTGCTCGCGGACGCCGGCTTCCTCACCGTTCGCGACGGCGTCATAACAAAGCGCCGCGCATATATCCGCTCCGGCGGCATGTGCGCGTACTGCTACGTTTACGACAGGGCGGCGAAGGACGAGGTCTACGCTTATCTGTGTCATCTGCGCGACGAAGGCGTGTTCGGCATATCGGAAGTTTTGACCGAAGAGGAGAGCAGGGAAAGATACCGCCTCGGCGGCAGTTTCGATTTCGTGCTCGAAACGGACGGGTACACTTCGTTCTCCGAGGGCGTCGTCCGTCCGCTCACCGATAATTTCAAACTCGACGACTACCGCCTCGGCAGAGCGACCCACGGTTATATGCCGGATAAGGGACCTCAGCCGGTGCTATACGCGAAAGGACCGTCGTTCAGGGACGGCGCGCAGCTTCAGAGGTGCGATATAGTAGACGAGGCGCCGACGTTCGCGCGCGCTCTCGGCTTCGATATGCCGGACACGGACGGAAGGGTTTTAACGGAGCTTTTAAATGACTGAATACGAATACAAAGGCGCCGCCGGTCTTTTGTGTGAGGCCGGCGACTTCAAAAAGGTCTTCCCGCCGCGGCAGAAAGACTGTCATAAAGGCACGTTCGGCACCGCGGTATTGCTCGGCGGATGCCGCCGGTACTCCGGCGCGGTGAAGCTCGCGAACACGTCGCTTTCGGCGCTGAAGTGCGGCTGCGGTATCTGCCGGCTCGCGGTGGAGGAGGGGATCGCGGACTACGTCGGCCCGTACCTGCTCGAAAGCACTTTGATGCCGCTTAAGGATCTTTCGCCGGAAGAGCTCGGAAGGGCGTTCGACGGCGCCGCGGCGGTCGGACTCGGCATGGGATTCGGCAGAAGCGAGGACAGGATAAAAGCCGTCGAATTCGCGGTGAAGAGTCTTTCGTGTCCGCTTCTGATCGACGCGGACGGGCTCTGGGCGCTGTCGCAGATCGACTACACCTCGCGCGGGAATCTCGTGCTGACGCCTCATCTCGGCGAATTCTGCCGTTTGAGCGGCAGGACCGCTGAGGAGATCGGTGCCGATCCCGTCGGCGCGGCGGTATCGTACGCCGCGGAGCACAACGTGACCCTGCTGCTCAAAGGCAGAGTTACCGTCGTCACCGACGGGGCGCGCGTGCTGTTCGTCGACCGCGGCTGTCCCGGCATGGCGACCGCCGGATCGGGCGACGTGCTCTCCGGCGTTATAACCGGCATAAATTCGCAGAACGGCGCCGACTTGTGTTTGAACGCCGCGTGCGGCGCGTATATCTGCGGCGTCGCCGGAGAATACGCACAGAAGGAAAAGAACGCCGTCAGCATGACCGCATCCGACACCGTCGCGAACATCCACCGCGCCGTATCGGAAATCCTCGACGCATAAACCGCCGGTCAGGCGGTTTTTTTATGTCTCGACGCAGGAAACGGAAAGAAAACGGTTGACTTTTCGGCAAATCACTGTTATACTGTATATAAGATCGCGCGGATTGCCGCGCCGACGGAGGAACGCTTATGAAAACCGTATTCGATATCGTGAAAAAGACCGCCGCACTGTTTTTGTGCGCGGTCCTTCTGATACCCGCCGCGCTTTCCGGAGCGACTGTCGTTTCAGCGGCCGATCAGGCGAAAATGGAGCAGAAAAACTATTATAAAAACGAAAGCTCTCCGATGAGCGCGGAGCCGGAGACCGTGTCGTTTAAAACGGACGGGGCGCCGGAGCTGTCGGAGCAGAATTACACGCTCAGCCTCGACGGCGTCTGGCGCATGACCGACAAGGGCAAGATCGGCGATCTTTCGTCCGGCTCCGGCTGGGAGCAGGCGATCGACGCGAAGGTCCCCGGCAGCATACACACCGCGCTTTTCGAGGCGGGGGTCATCGAGGATCCGTACGTCGGCGACAACATGAAGACCGCCAATAAATACGGCGAAAAGAACTGGTATCTCAAGCGCACGTTCACCTACGAGGGTAACGGCAAAAACGTCCTGTTGTGCTTCGAGGGCGTCTGCAACGTCGCGGATTTCTATCTGAACGGAGTCAAGATCGGCTCGCACGAAGGCATGTTCGGCGGCCCGTATATCGACGTGACCGACGTGATCAAAAAGGGAGAAAACACCCTCGTCGTGCATCTGAAGCCGGCGAAGGATTATACGCGCACAGTCGTTTTCAACTGCAGCTACGGCTGGCATTACGCAAAGCTTTATCCGCTCGGCATCTGGCAGTCCGTCAGCGTCAAGGATCAGCCGTCGGTCACGCTCGACCATCCGTTCATCACGACGGTCGACTATGAAAAGGGCACGGTCGACCTCGCGGTAACGCTTATCCCACAGGACGGCGGCAAGGTCAAAGGCACTCTGACGGTCGAGGCCGTCCCGAAGAATTTCAGCGGCAAAACGGCGTACTTCACAACGTCCGTCAACGAGGTCGGGGAATGCACGCTCCGTTTCCGCGGCGACATCCCGGACGCGCATCTGTGGTGGCCGAACGGTTACGGCGAACAGTACCTTTACGAGCTTCGTACGTGTTTCAAAGCCGACGACGGAACGGCGGCTTACGACGCTTCGCAATTCGGCATAAGACAGCTCGATTACGCGCCGTTCCCGACGGGCGAGAACACCTCTTCGTATAACCGACAGTTCGTTATAAACGGCGTCAAGGTCTATATGAAGGGCGCCGGCTGGTGCACGATCGACGCGATGATGCGCTTCTCGCGCGAGGATTACGACAGGATCCTGTCGCGCGCTCACGACGCGAACATAAACTTCTTCCGTTCGTGGGGCGGCGGACTCGTCGAGACCGACGAATTCTACGACCTGTGCGACGAATACGGCATTTGCATCTATCAGGAATGGCCGTGCTGCTGGGACAGCACCAATACTCAGCCGGCGGAAGTCCTGTACGAAACGGTCGTGCTCGGCGCGAAGCGTCTGCGCAACCGCCCGTCGCTCGTCGTATGGGGCGGCGGCAACGAGGGCGAGGCGCCGTATAACGACAAAGTTCTCAATAACATGGGCAGGCTGACGTACGAGACGGACGGCACGCGCGCTTTCTGGCGTCAGGACGGCGGTCCGGGCGCGTCGAACATCAGACACGACCATATCTGGTGGTCGGGAGACTCGCCCGAGCATTACATAAAGATCTACACCGAAATAGAATACCTCAATATGCACGAATACGGCCTCGGTGCGATGATGAACCGCCAGTCTATCGAGAAATTCGCGACGGCGGCGGAGCTTTCGCAGTGGCCGATAAAAAACAACAGCTCGATCGCGTATCACACCGCGACCTTCAACGGCTTCTACGGCTGGATGGAGACTCCCTACGGTCACGATATCGCGACGCATATGCACTACGCGTCGCTGTTCACGGACGAGCAGTCGCTTGACGGCATTATAATCGGTTCGCAGCTGTCGCAGGCGCAGGCCGATTATCCGCTTGCGATAAATCAGCGCATAAAGGCGCCGAACAACACCGCGAACGTCATATACAAAATGAACGACAACTATCCCGGCGCCTCGTGGTCGATAGTCGACTGGTACGGCGCGCCGAAGATAGCTTACTATCTGATGCAGGACGCGTACCGCCCCGTGATGGCGGCGTTCAAGGTCGATAAATACAACACGATCGACGCCGTGAAAGGCTCGTCGGAGCTGTCGCTTCCCGTTTATATCCTCGACGATACGGTATCGCTGAAAGGCAAAACGACGTCGGTCGTCATGACCGCGTACGACGAGAATTTAGCGGTAATAAAGACAGAGGAATACGCCGGCAAGACCGGCGAAACCGTCAACAAGGTCGGCGATTTCAAACTCACCGCGGAGCAGACGGACCACACGCCGCTCATAATCACGGCGGACCTGTACGTCGGCGGCGAATTCTGTGACCGCACGTACATGTATTTCAACTATGAATACGACAGCGGCTGTCTGTTCTATCTGCCGAGAACGACGCTCTCGTACAGCGTCTCCGGCAACACCGTGACGGTGAAGAACACGGGCGGCGTGCCCGCGATAAGCGTCAATATCAAGACGGGCGCGGAGGACGTCTTCGTCTGCTCCGACAACTATTTCATGCTCACACCCGGGCAGAGCGTCGATATAACCGTAAACGACGCGTCGCTTTTCACCGGAGTCGGCTGCTTCAACTTCAAGGACGCAAAGGACGTCACGCCGCCGTCGGCGCCGTCAAACGTCAAAGTCAGCGACGTCAGCCACGACAGCGCGAAGGTGAGCTGGACAGCGTCAAATGACGACGGAGGGCTTTTCGTATACGAGATAAGCGCGGTCGACGGAGATATGATCATAAAGGACACCGTGCACGGTACTAAAACCGAGATGACGCTGACGGGCCTGCCCGAAGCGACCGAATACTCGCTCACCGTCACGGCAACAGACAACAACGGCAACAGGTCGACGTCGGGTGAAGTCGTGTTCAAAACCGGCAAAGACACGACTAAGCCGACGCTTCAGAGCGCCGATTTCACCGACGACGGAAAGATAAAGGTTGTCTTCGACACGTTTATGGATAAAGAGAGGGCGGAGGACGTATCGCATTATCTGCTCAACTACGGCGGCGAGGTGACCGCGGCGACTCTTGCGGGCGAAAGAACGGTGTTACTTGACGTCGGCAACATCGACGAGTCGAAGTCGTACACGCTCGGCGTCATAGGCCTGACCGACACGAAGCTCAAAAAAAACGATACCGGTTACGTTTCCTTCGCAGTGTAGCGCGGCTTGAATATGGCGGGCGACTTTGAAGCGGACGAAAACGGGCAGTCGTTCTCCACGGGCAAACACGTGGCGACGATGACGAATATAAGCGGCGCCGCGAAATACACCGACAAGGGCGTCACGGGCAAAGCGCTCGCGGTCGGCGGAGCCTCCGGCGTAAAGGTCGGCGGCGTGGGCTTCTCGTTCCCGGAGAACAGCACCGTATCGTTCTGGATCAAGGGGAAAGCGGGCAACGGCTTCAACATCCTGCTCGCGAAAGGACCGAAAGAATCCGGACACTTTGAATTCTATACGCGCTCGGGCGCTCTGTGGTGCTACGCGCCGGACATCGGCGATATAGACCTGAAATACAACGTAAACGACGCGCCGGACGGCTGGCATATGCTCGCCTTTGTTCGCCGGGACGGAAAGCTGTACGTCTACGACGCAGGAAAGCTCGTGTCGTCCGTGCCGTTCCGCGGAAAGATCGCCGAAAAGGAATACGATATGTCGTTCGGCGTGCTGAACGAGGGCACGTACGGCTTCGGCGGCAGTATCGACGGCGTGCGGCTCTACGAGAGGGCGCTGACGGAACAGGAGCTCGCGGGAGCGCCGGAAATCAAAGAACCTTACGTGCAGATAAGCGGCGATATCTCAGGCACCAAAGAAAAAACGGGCTTTGACCTTTCCGAAGGGAAAGCCGTGAGCATCTGGTTCAAACAGGACAGAGAAGAGGAGCAGTTCGCGATACTATTCGCCAAAGCGAGAAAAGCCTCCGACAGGCATTTCGAGATCTACACGGAATACGGCAAGCTGTCGCTGTACGCGCCCGGAGCGAACAACGGCGCGGCGGTATCGCTAAAGGTCGATCTGCACGCGTATATCGGATCGTATCATCTGCTCACCGTGATACATACGGAAGGCAAGCTTATAACGTACATAGACGGAGAGCAGGCCGGCGAGGCGGCGGTACAGTGGGAGGTCGCGTCGGGTGAAGACACGTGCTATTACGGCAGACTCGTCGAGGGCGGCTTCGATTTCCCGGGCAGCATCGCCGAGTGTTCGCTGATTGACGAAGCGCCGGACGCGGCGGCTGTCGCCTCCGCTTATAACTCGAAGGTCGTTTATCCCGAAGCGGACGGCGAACTCGGATTCGAGTCGGATATCATAGGGCTCGAGCCCGGCGGTTCCGCGCCGTGCGGGATAAAGGCGCCGGAAAAAGTGAAATACACGCTGACTCTTAAAGGCGGCGCGGCGACGCTTGACGGCGAGACCGTTACGGCGAAACAGCCCGGCGAGGCGGTGATCTGCGCCGTCTCCGACAGCGGCAGATATATCGCCATGACGCTCGTCAGAGTAGGCGACCCGGGCGGCGGCGATACGGAGGAATCGCAGACGGCCGACGCGACCGGCAGCGAGCCTGCGACGTCACCCGACACGGACGAAGCCGAGCCCGGCAAAAAAGGCGGAGCGCTGATACCGATAATCGCTGCCTCGGCGGCGGTAGTCTGCGCGGCGGCGGTCGCCGCGGTGCTCATCGTGAAAAAGAAGAAGAAATGACATAAGACCGGTCCGGTAAACACCCGGGCCGGTTTATTTATCGCGCCCGGGCGATTTAACTGTTGACAAAACGCGTTATATATTATATAATCGTAACAGAGCCGGCGGCGCCGGCAAAAAACCGGAGGTGTCAGAATGACGTCTTATTACGTACGAGCCTGTCTTCCGTTCGATTTCGTGATGCGGATGAAGGACGAAGGGATAGATCCTGTAAAAAAACTTGGAGAAGAACTGAAAGAAAAATGTTCCGTTGAGATCAGAAACAACTGCTATACGTTCGGTCTGTATATCGCCGAGGCGGAGTCCGAGGATGACTGCAGGGCGAAATTTTCGGCCGCGTGGGACAAACTTTACCCGCAGGAAAAGGAAAAGCCCCTGTATCTGATAGTGAAAAACGACGGGAGCGAGGGCGCGGAGCTGATGCGCAGCGTTTTCGCCGGATATTACGGCGCGGACGAATATCTGCAGCTGACGGTCGAGCTTTACAACTGCATCCCGCTGCTCGCAAAAGCGGGAGCGCTCGCCGCGCTGAGAAGCAGAAGCTACGTTTTCGCCGTCGACCCCGGATGCGGCTTCACGACGCTGTTGTCGTCGTTTGGCGATTTCCTGCACCGCATGCACGTTTACGGCGAGAACGACGAGAACCGTAAATATTATACAGAATACAAGATCGGGCGCGAGACCGGCGGCGGATACACCACGCCGGCGGACCTGATCTCGGCGATAAGCGACGCCGAGGAGATAGCGAAAACGAACATCCTCGGCATAGATCTCGGATATTTCCTTGAAGGCGGGAAATTCGACGAGCTGAGGGCGTTCGCTCAGCGTCTCGGCAAATACGGCGACGACTACGTTTACGTTTTCCGCGTGCCGTATCTTGAGAAAAAAGCGCTCGACGATATCGTATCGGTGCTGTCCGACGTCATGCTCGTGGCCACGGTCAGAGTCCCGCCGCTGCACGACATCGTGCTGTTCGAGCATATGTGGTACGAGCTTTACACGATGGGCTACGATTTCAGTCAGTCGGTATCGGAGCCGTTTTTCGAAAGAGTGCGCCGAGAAAAGCAGGACGGCCGCTTCTACGGCTTCAAAACGGTCACGAAGATCGTCTGCGGTATGATACTCGAAAAAGCCGCGCACGACTCGGCGCTTCTGGCGGCGGGCGGGGAGCCGGACGAGAAGAAACTCGGACCGGCTGATCTCGGCGCCGTCGAAATGAAAAAAGAGCGCAGCGGGTACGAAGAGCTCGAAGAGCTGATCGGAATGGAGACTGTCTCGAAGCGGATCCGCGAGATCGTCGCGCAGGTCAAGCTGTCGATGAACAGCGAAAAGCTCGACCGCCCGTGCCTGCACATGCGATTCACCGGCGCGCCGGGCACCGGTAAAACGACTGTCGCGAGGATAATCGGAAAGATCTTCAAGGAGGAGGGCATCCTGCGCAAGGGCGCGTTCCTCGAATATTCCGCGCGTTCGCTCTGCGCCGAATACGTCGGGCAGACGGCGGTGCGGACCGCCTCGATCTGCCGCGACGCCTACGGCTCCGTGCTTTTCATAGACGAGGCGTACGCCCTGTACGAGGGCAACCGCTACAACAACGATTACGGCAGGGAAGCGCTGACGACGCTCATATCCGAAATGGAGAACCACCGCGACGATATGCTCGTAATAATGGCGGGCTATACCGACGATATGGAGACGCTGATGGAGGGCAACGCAGGCCTGCGCAGCCGTATGCCGTTCGTGATACATTTTCCGAATTACAGCAGAGATCAGCTGTTTCAGATCTATATGCTGATGGTGAGAAAGCATTTCAGCTATACGCCGGATCTGGAGGAGGCGGCGCGCGAATTCTTCGATTCCGTGCCCGACGCCATGCTCGGCTCGCGCGATTTCGCAAACGGCAGATACGTGAGAAACCTTTACGAGCGCACCTGGTCGCGCGCCTCGCTTCGCGCGGCGCTTGACGGAGCCGCCGGCGTCAGTCTCACCGGCGCCGATCTCAGATCCGCCGCCGCCGATCCGGAATTCTCCGAGATGCCGGAGAAGACCGTGCGCGTCGGCTTTGGCAAAAACTGACCGGAGGTAAAAAAATGAAATTTCAGTATAAAGACACGTATATCGAGGCGGAGGACGGTTCGACTTTCCTGCAGATAGCGAAGCAGGTGCAGTCAGAATACGACGCGCCGATAATCCTGGCGAAGGTCGGCCAGATCCTGACGGAGCTGAACAAGACAGTCGGCGAGAAGAGCGGCGCCGTCAACAAGACCGGCGAGCCCGAAAGACTGTCGTTTATAACTACCGCCGACCGCGACGGACACAAAACGTACGAGCGCGGCGCGACGATGATGTTTCTGCGCGCGATGGCGCACGTTTTCGGGCGCAGGATCGCCGATCTCAAGCTCGAATACGCCGTAGGCGACAGCCTGTTCTTCAGCGCCTCGTTAAGATCCGGCGAGATCACCGACGAGGATATCGAAGCGGTGAAGGCGACGATGCGCCGCTACTCCGACGACGATGAAAAATTCTGCAAGACGAAGATACCGACGGAGGAGGCGATAGCGCTGTTCCGCCGACACGGCATGACGGACAAGGAAAGATTATTCCATTACCGCCGCACCTCGACCACGAACATTTACCGCCTCGGCAACTATTACGATTATTATTACGGCTACATGCCGCCGTCGGCGGGATACGTCAGTCTGTTCGAGCTGAGAAGATACGAAGGCGGCGTCCTTCTGACGCTCCCGAACCACAACAGACCGCTCGAGCCCGGAAGCACGCAGATCCCGGCGAAGCTGTTCGCGACGATGCACGCGACGAACGAATGGGGCGAGAACCTCGGCGTCACGACCGTCGCCGCGCTGAACGACGCCATCTCCGAAGGCCGCGGCAGAGATATAATCCTCGCGTCCGAGGCTTATCAGGAGCATATAATCGGCGGCATCGCCGCGCGGATCAAGAGCGAGAACAGAAGGATCGTGATGATCGCCGGCCCGTCGTCGTCCGGTAAGACGTCGTTCTCTCACCGCCTTTCGGTGCAGCTGAACAACGTCGGTCTGCGCGCGCATCCGATCGCCTGCGACAACTATTACGTAGAGCGCGACAAAACGCCGAAGGACGAGAACGGCGAATACGATTTCGAATGTCTCGAGGCGCTGAACGTCGGACTTTTCAACGAACAGATGACGGCGCTTCTGCGCGGCGAGCGAGTCGAAC
>JAFZRM010000060.1 GCA_017619885.1 Clostridia bacterium
GTAAGCGGCCGGGGGGTTCACGTAGGGACACCGAAGCCGTTCGCTCCTCCTTCCTCCCCTCCCCGCTTTTCTTCATTATTTGATTTTTATTATTGCAAAACTTATCACGAATTTCAAGATTTTTTTATATATATATGGTATAATACAAGCTGAATAAGGATCTTTACCCGAATATCGGGAAAAGAAAGGACTGCAAAATGATAAAAATTGAACATCTGACGAAGTATTACGGTCAGAAGCTCGCGGTCGACGACATCTCATTTTCCGTCGAGCCGGGAGAGGTCGTCGGGTTCCTCGGGCCGAACGGCGCCGGCAAGTCGACGACGATGAACATGCTCACCGGGTATCTTTCGTCCACCTCGGGAAAATGCAGCATAGACGGCATCGACATACTCGAGAACCCGTCCGAGGCGAAGCGTCTCATCGGCTTTCTGCCGGAACAGCCTCCGCTGTATTACGACATGACGACGCGCGAATATCTCAGCTTTATCTACGATCTGAAGCGCTGCACGCTCAACAGGCGCGAGCATATAGACGAGATAATCGACATAATGGGGCTCGTCGAGATGGAAAAGCGGCTGATAAACCAGCTGTCGAAGGGCTTCAAGCAGCGCGTCGGCATCGCGGGCGCGCTCGTGTCGAACCCGAAGATCCTCATCTTCGACGAGCCGACGATCGGGCTTGACCCGCGGCAGATAATCGAGATCCGCGATCTGATCCGCACCCTCTCGAAGGATCACACGATAATCCTGTCCACCCACATTCTGCCCGAGGTTCAGGCGGTCTGCGACAGGATACTGATAATCGACCGCGGCAAACTGATCGCGGACGAAAAGACCGAGAATATCAACTCGCTCGCAGCCGAGAACAGAAAATTCACGATCAGGATCCTCGGCCCGAAGGGCGAGGTGTCCACGTTTTTGCGCAAGACGGAGGGAGCCGCGAAGGTCGAATTCCTCTCCTCCGGCAGCGACGGCTCGTCGCTGTTCATGGTGCAGTGCAAAAAGGGCTTCGACCTGCGCCGCACGCTGTTCTACGCGCTCGCCGAAAAGCGCTGGCCGATCCTTGAGCTCAGCAACGTCGGCGCCTCGCTCGAGGACGTGTTCATCGCACTGACCAAATAAGGAGGACCACAGTATGCAGGCGATCTACAAGCGTGAGATGAGGGCGTATTTCACGACCTTCATCGGCTACGTTTTCATATCGACGTTTCTTCTGGTATCGAGCATCATCTTCGTCCTGACGACGTTGTCGCAGGGCGAGAGCGCGGACGTCACCTCTTATTACACCCTCGTGATGTTCGCTTTCGCGATACTGATACCGCTTCTGACTATGAAGCTTTTCGCGGACGAGAAGCGTCTGCGCACCGAGGTGCTGCTGCTCACGAGCCCGGTAAGTCTGCTCGGGATCGTTATGGCGAAGTTCCTCGCGGCGCTGACAGTCTTCGCGTCGACGTTCCTGGTCTCGTGCGTGAACCTCATCCCGCTTTACATGTACGGCACCCAGAACACCGCCGTCATAATCGGCAACATTATTTCCGTTCTGCTCGTCGGCTCCGCGTTCATCGCCGTCGGCGTGTTCATGTCCTGCCTGACCGAGAACCAGCTCGTCGCCGCCGTAACGACGATCGCGGCGATAGCGCTGTTCCTCGTCATCGGCATGTATTCGTCCGGCATCGGCTTCGCGCCGCTGCGCGCCGTGCTCGACTTCCTGTCCGTCTTCAACCGCTTCACTTATTTCACCTACGGCGTGATAGACTGGTCGGCACTTATTTACTACGCCTCCATCTCGTTCGTGTTCCTCTTCCTCACGGTGAGGGTATACGAGCGCAGACGCTGGGCTTGATCGGAGGTACGGCATGAGCAAGGAAAAGAAGCCGGAAAACGGCGCGAAACAGACTCAGCTCAAAAGAAGGCTGAAATACGGCGGCATCTCCGTGCTGCTCTCCGCGGTCGTGATCGCGGTGGTCATAATCGCCAACGTGATAATCACGACGGTGATCAGATCGAACAACCTCTACACGGACCTCACCGGCTCCGGCATATTCACACTGAGCGACACCGCCAAGGAATATCTGAAGCAGATAAAGGCCCCGATAACGATAAAATTCGCCGTGCCGCTCGACACGATAAAATCGAACGCGCAGCTGTTCATGGTGTATCTTGCGGCGGATCAGTTCTCCAAGGCCTCGACCTCGGAGGACCCGGACGACGAGATACCGGACATCACGGTCGAATATTTCGACTCCTACAAATTCCCGGCGCAGTTTGAAAAATACAAACAGCTCACCTCGGGCAATGCGTGGCAGTCGACGAACGTGATAATCGAAAGCACGTACGCGGAGGAGGACGGCGAGACCGGTTCTCTGCCGCTCGTATACGCGCTCACCGCGTTCTTCACGACCTCGGACGGCAAGACGATAGGCTTCAACGGCGAGCGCCGGTTCCTTCTGGCGTTCTTACAGCTCGCCGGAGTCGAGCAGCCGGTCGTCGTCTTCACGACGGGCCACGGCGAGCCGATAGGGACGTCTCCCGCCGACTCCGACAACCAGTATTCCGATTTCACCGCGATGTTCGAGGAGCTCGGCTTCCGCGTGAAATACTCGGATCTTACGCGCGAGGAGGTCGACCCGGACTGCCGTCTGATCGTCATCCTCGATCCGAAGCGCGATTTCATCGGCAAGGAGCTCGATTCGCTCGAGGGCACGTCCGAGCTTGACCGCGTGTCGGACTTCGTCTCCGCTCACGGCTCGATAATGGTGTTCCTCGGTCCGACGGGCTACGAATACACGAACCTGAGCCACTACCTCGCCGAATGGGGCGTTAAGATCCACACGACCTACACGATAGAGGACAGCGTCAACACGCTATCCTACGACAACCGCAGCTTCTCCGTCGTCTACACGACCGAGGGCCTCGGCGCGTCGGTGCAGCAGAACTACCGGAACCTGCGTACGAAATTCGAGCACGCGGCGCCGGTACAGATCCTGTTCAACGACGATCAGAGCACTTCTATGAACGTGACGAGCTCTTTCCGCACCAGCTCCGCGGCGCGCGCGTACGCGACGGCGGAAGACGTGCTCGCCCCCGCCGACGTCGGCAAGGCGGACGGCTTCGATCTGTTCGTCGTGGCGAGCAAGCTGAAATACGAGAACAACGAGGATTACTACTCCTACGTGCTCGCCTGCGGCTCGCCCGAGATGCTGAAATACTGCAGCTCGCAGGCGTTCGCCAACCGCGGCATACTGAACGTCCTGCTCACGAGGATACCGCTTCTGAAGATCCCCGTGGACATAGACTACAAGAGCCTTGAAAACTACGGTCTGACCTCCGTGACGAGTACGGCGGTGCGCGGCTGGACGGTCGTGCTCGCGGTCGCCATGCCCGTCGCCGTGCTCTGCGTCGGAGTCGTGGTCGTGCTCAGAAGAAAGAGACACTGATATGGACGAAAACTACAGGGAAAACGAAGAAATAGAGGATAACGGCGAGCCGAAGGAAGACGGCTCCGCCGATTCGGAGCTGCACAGTATAATATACGGCGGCGAATACTCCGAATACGGCGACGCGCTCGGCTCCGAAGAGGAGGAGGAAGAGCGCTCGCCGATGAAGCTGCGCACGTTCTCCGTTAAGGAAAAGCCCGAAAAGAAAGAAAAGATAAAGACCG
Organism: Clostridia bacterium; assembly: GCA_017619885.1. Taxonomy (GTDB): domain Bacteria; phylum Bacillota; class Clostridia; order Oscillospirales; family CAG-272; genus UBA1248. Next base: position 3,664 of record JAFZRM010000060.1, read on the forward strand.
AGACGTCGAAAAAGATCACGACGATCATAATCGTCTCCGCGGTCATCGCCGCGGCGGTCGCGCTCGTCGCGATATTCGCGCCCTCGTGGTTCAGAAGCGAGGTCGAGCAGCCGCCCGAGATCTACGACGGCGAGGTGCTGTCCGGGTCGAAGCGCGTCATGATGTTCGAGCACCTCGAGCGCAGTCAGATCCAGTCGATTGAGGTCCACAACGAATACGGCGAATACACGTGCTACTACAACGCCGAGACGGAGAGCTTCTGCTTTCTCGGACTCGAGGGGGCGCCGTACAACGAGGAGCTTTTCTCGCAGCTGATCGTCGCGTCGGGTTTCCCGCTGATCTCCGACAGGTTCTTACCAGGTGAGGAGCGCGCGGAGCTGTCCGAATACGGGCTCGGTCCCGACGACGATCCCGCGTACTATATAATCACGACGCGCCCGGTCGAGGGCGAGGAGACGCGCAGATACAAAGTGTTCATCGGCAAGCCCTCGCTTACCGAGAATTACTACTACTGCATGGTAGAGGGGCGCGATATCGTCTACGTGCTCGAGCAGTCGATCAAGACGACGCTGCTCGCCGACGTCAAATCGCTGCTGACGCCGATAATGACGTACCCGATCGAGGACAACTCGTATCTTACCAACATCTCGCAGATCCTGATCGCGCGCGACGGCGAGCTGTTCGTGCTGATCCAGTATCAGGACGACGACGCCAACGCCCCCGGAGTCGAGAACTTCGGCGTGACCGTGCCGTACATCGTCACCAAGCCCGTCGAATACGACGCGGCGACGGAGCGCATGACGGCGATGCTCGGCCAGATAGTCAACATGACCGGCTCCGAGCTGCTCGAGTACAGCATCTACGACGTCGTGATGCTCGTCGACGACGACGGGGCGCCGCTGCTCGACGAGAACGGCGAGCAGGAATACGAATACGTGATGAAGGCGGATATCGCCGAAAAATACGGCTTCGTCACCCCCGCCTACGACATCTACTACAAGTACAGGACCGCCGAGGACGCCGTGATCGACAACCTCGTCTCGATCAGCGCCAAGCAGCGCCGCGAGGACGGTACGGAATTCTATTACGTCGCCTCGCATATGTTCGACACGATAGCCACGGTCGACGCCGCGAACCTTTCGTTCCTCGAATGGCAGCTCAAGGACTACCTCGACAAGCCGATATTCAGCGTCAACATCGACAAGGTCTCGCGCATAAAGCTGATCTCCGACACGAAAAACTACGACTTCGAGCTGACCGGCACCGGCGACGATCTCGTCGCGGTCGAGACCGCGAACGGCAGGACGGCGTTCAAGGGCGACGACAAGGACGTCGGCAAAAATCACGGCATCAGGAACTTCAGAAAATTCTATCAGACGCTGCTCAGCATCAACCGCGAGGACTTCACCGAAGAGCCGGACGAATCCGAGCGCGCGCTGCTCCTCACCGTCGAGGTCAGCTTCCGCAACGGCACGACAAGAACGTATAAATTCTACTCCTATTCGGAGCGCCGCTGCTTCATGACCGTAAACGACAAGGGTGAATTCTACGTGATGCGCTCGATGGTGCGCAAGCTCGTGACCGACGCCGGCAGGCTGCTCGCCTACGAGACCGTCGATCCTTCGGCGGACAACTGACCGGAGCCGTCAATTTGAAAATTCATATTGACAAAGCATTTTATATGTGTTATAATATAATTCATCAAAAAGTTGTGAGCATACGATACTCATAAGAAAGGAAAGAATATGAAACACATCGCAAGACTTCTCGCCGTGCTGATGGTAGCCGGCCTGTTCGCGGCCGCATTCGCCGTCACTCCGGCAGCGCTCAGCTCCGAGGACTGGGTCATGGTCAACCATCCCTCCGGCACTCCCGCAAACGCGCAGATCTCGACGACCTCAGACGGCGGCATAAGACTGTCTCACGAAGGACACTATCCGTCCTCCAACGCGGGTCTTATGTATTCGAAACCCCTCGATCTCAAGGACGGCATCTCCGTCAACATAACGGTCGAGACCGACAACTCCGTCTCCTCCGACGTCTGGTACGGCATCATGTTCCTCGACAAGACCGTATACTTCGACGCCATGACCGGCGGCAACTCCGACGCGGACGCTCACGGCATCATCGCCCTGACCCGTCCCGGCTCCTTCTCCTGGTGGACCTTCCCGGGCTTCCACAACGTCGCGACCACCCCGTTCACCGAAATAGACACCGGCAAGGAATACTACGGCGAAGGCATCAACATGACCTACGAGCTCAAGGAAGAAGACGGATCCCTGTTTATCTACGTCGACGACTACAAGATCGACTTCGACTTCAAGGACTCCATTCCGTATTTCTCCGAGGGCGTTTACGTGGGCTTCTCCATGTCCATGACGGAACTTGAATATCAGAGCTTCGTCATCAACTACCTCAACGGTGAAAAACCCGCCTCCGAAGGTCCCGAAATGACCGCGGACGGCCCCGGCTCCACGCCCGACACCGAAGAGCCCTTCATCCCGGAAGGCGCAAAATCCTTTGTTCTCTGCGATTTCACGGATCCCGAGTACGTCAGCACCCTCACCGGCAACGACTGCAAGATCTCCTTCGACGAAGCTGAAAACGCCATGAAGGTCGAGGTCACCGGCGGCGACCCGTACGTCAACATCCCGATGAAGAGAAACATGTTCTTCGACGGCATCGATTACACCGTCGCCCGTCTGACCTACAAGACCGACGTCGACTGCATCGGCGAATTCTACTTCACCACCAAGGAAGTACCGAGCATGGCGCTCTGCAACGTCACCTACGGCGTTGACGCGACAAACGGCGAATGGGGCGAGATAGTCCAGGATATGGACGACTCCTCCAACTGGATGGGCGAAGTCAGAAGCTTCAGGATAGACCCGAACCAGGCAGGTGAAGCCGGCCAGGTGTTCTATTACAAGACGCTTTCGATGGAGGTCTATGAAGCTCCCGAGACCGAGCCGAAGCCTGTCACCACGTCCGCCGATACCCAGCCCGACACCACCGCCGACAACGGCGCGGCGACGACCGACAACACCGGCAAAGACGTGACCACCGACAACGGCGGCAGCACTCCCGCCAAGGGCGGCGTACCCGCGTGGGTATGGATCGTCGTAGGCGTCGTCGCGGTAGCGGCGATAGCGGCGGTCATCGCGATAGTTGCCAAAAAGAAGAAGAAATAATTAAAGATTTACTGCGATCAGCCCGCCGTCCCACGGCGGGCTGATTGAGAAAGGGAAAGATATGAACGGTTTATTATTCGCACTCGAAGCCTCCGTGGAAGACCAGGTAGTCGATACCGCGGCGAAGACCGTTGAAGGATCGTCCTGGGACTGGAGCGTCGTATGGGCTTCCGTTTCGGAAAAGCTCGTCTCGATCGCGGGCAGACTGATCGCCTGCATCCTCATCCTCATCATAGGCCACTTCATAATCAAGCTTGTCACCAAAAAGATACTCAACTCCAAGAAGATGGATAAGCTCGATCCCGGCGTACGCGGATTTCTGCGCACGTTCATCAAGGTCCTGCTCAACGCGATCTTGATCGTCACCGTCGTCGGCATACTCGGCATCCCGATGGCGTCCGTCATCGCGGTCCTCGGCGCCGCCGGCGCGGCGATCGCTCTGGCGCTTCAGGGCACGCTCGGCAACCTTGCTTCCGGCATCATGCTCGTCGTTTTGCGTCCGTTCAGAGTCGGCGACTTCATCGAAGTCGGCGGCAACCTCGGTACCGTCCTCGAGATCGGTCTGTTCGCCACGACGATCCTCACGATAGACAACCGCCACGTGATAGTCCCGAACGGCACGATGACGACGTCGACCGTGATCAACTACTCCTCCGAGGAGCTGCGCCGCGTGGATATGGTCGTCCACACCGCGTACGGCACCGACATGGAGAAGGCGAAACAGGTCATACTCGACTACGCGAAGAACGACGAATACATCCTCGACGACCCCGCTCCGTTCGTCCGCATGACGAACATGGGCGACTCCATGGAGTATACCGTGCGTATGTGGGTCAAGAACGCCGATTACTGGAACGCGCGCTTCAATCTCTCCGAGAACATCTGCGCACAGTTCGCGAAGAACGGCATCGCCGTCCCGCACCAGCAGGTCGATTTGCACGTCATCTCGAAATAATAAAAGCAAAAAAGCCCCTTGCGGAGCACTTCTTAACGAAGTGCTCCGCAGCTAAATTCGCCGCGTTCTGAAGGAGGCGAATTTAATTCAGCTGAAAACCGCAGGTTTTCAATTTAGCTGCGAGCGTAAGCGAGCAATTTAGCTGAAACCGACAGGTTTCAATTTAGCTGAAACCGACAGGTTTCAATTTAGCTGAAACCGACAGGTTTCAATTTAGCTGAAAACCGCAGGTTTTCAATTTAGCTGAAACCGACAGGTTTCAATTTAGCTGCGAGCGTAAGCGAGCAATTTAGCTGAAAACCGCAGGTTTTCAATTCAGCTTATACGCCTTTCCGCCGCGACCCCTTCTGATTTTGAAGGACGTCTCGGCGGTTTTTTTCTTTCTCTTTTCAAAGGTCCCAGACACCTTTCTTTTATTAACACTTTTCGGTTGATTTTCGCGTGCGCGCGTGTTATAATGTAAGGTAATACTGAAAGTCGGCGGAGGACCGTATGATACAGAGGATAAGTGCCGAAGAGCTTGCGGCGCAGCGCGAATACGCGGAAAAAGTCAAGATTATGATCAGCGCCGCCGCCGGTGAAAAGGGCCGGGCGCTGAGGTTCTGCGTCGTCACGTACGGCTGTCAGCAGAACGAGGCGGACAGCGAACGCCTTGCCGGCATGCTGTACGATATGGGATACGAAAAAACGGGGTCCGAGGCCGACGCCGACGTGATACTCGTCAACACCTGCGCCGTGCGCGAGCACGCGGAAAAGCGCGCGCTGTCCGTCACCGGCCAGTACAAGCATTTAAAAGAGAAAAACCCGGATCTGATAATCGGCGTCTGCGGCTGCATGGTCTCGCAGGAGCACCGGCTCGACGACATAAAGCACCGGTACCCGTACGTCGACATCGTTTTCGGCACGTCGTATCTGTGGCGGCTGCCGGAGATACTTTACAGAAGGCTGAGCCGCCGCAAACGCCTTTTCCTGCTCGACACGGGAGACGACGGCAACATAGCCGAGGACGTCCCCGTCCTGCGCGAATGCGGCTACCGCGCGTGGCTGTCGGTGATGTACGGCTGCAACAATTTCTGCACCTACTGCGTCGTACCGCACGTCAGAGGCCGCGAGCGCAGCAGATACCGCGAGGATATTTTAAAGGAAGCAAAAGCGCTGGTCGCCGACGGCGTGAAGGACATAACGCTGCTCGGTCAGAACGTGAACTCGTACGGCAGAGGGCTGTACGACGACTACGGCTTCCCGGAGCTATTGGCGGATATAAACGCGATAGACGGCGACTTCACGCTGAGATTCATGACGAGCCACCCGAAGGACGCGACGCGGAAGCTGATAGACACGATGGCGTCGTGCGAAAAGGTCGCGCCGCAGCTGCATCTGCCGCTGCAGTCGGGCTCGGACGGGGTCCTGCGGCGGATGAACCGCCGCTACACGCTCGACTCGTATAAACGGCTCATCGACTACGCGCGGGAAAAGATCCCGGACCTGACTCTGACGTCGGATATAATGGTCGGCTTCCCGGGCGAGACCGAGGCGGATTTCGAGGCGACGCTCGGCGCGCTGCGCGACATAAGATACGACATGGTGTATTCTTTCATATATTCGCGCCGCAAGAACACGCCGGCGGCGGAATACGAGGACCAGATACCGGAACAGATCAAGCACGAGCGGTTCGGGCGCATGCTGCAGCTGCAGAACGGGATCGGATTCGAGATAAACCGGGGATACGTCGGACGGACCGTGCGCGTCCTCTGCGACGGCGAAAGCAAAAACGACCCGTCGACGCTGTCCGGCCGCACCGCCGGCGGCAAGAACGTGTGCTTCACGGGTACCTGCGCCGCGGGCGATTACGCCGACGTGAAAATAACGGAAGCAAGGCCGTTCGTCCTCTGCGGCGAGACGGCGGAAAAAAGAGATAAAAATGACGATATTTGAAAAAGCCGCCGAACTCGGCGCGATGATAGCTGACTCCAACGAGAAAAAGCGCCTCGACGCCGCCGCGGCGGCGTACGAGCTCGACGAAGAGCTGCTCTCGATGATAGAAAAGTACAATGAATACCTGAACCGCGCGACCGCCGACGAGGCGACCGGAGATGCCGACGAAGACGTCGCCGCCCTGCGCCGCGAACAGCTGTCCGCGATGTACGACACGATCATGGCGCGCCCCGTCATGGTCGAATACGAGGCGGCGAAAGCAGCCTTCGACGATCTGATGCAGCGCGTCTATTCGTCGATAACATACCAGATCACCGGCGAGACCGCCTGCTCGCACAACTGCGATACCTGCGGCGGCAGCTGCGGGAGCTTCTGAGTATCAAGGAGCCGGCTGCGGGAACCCCCAGGCGCGAAGCGCACCGAACGTCCCGTAGGGACACAACAAAAAAAGGAGTCGCATACGCGACAATTTTGGTGGTCGCCCACCCCTCAAACCCGCTTGCGGTGACCCGAAAAAATCTGCGTGCCGCTGCCGCAGCTGTACTTGATTTTTTCGACCGCTGCGCCTTCCTCGCATTGCTTCATCCGCCCCCGGCGGCGCAATGCTCGTCACCCCCCAAACCCCCTGTTCCCCTCCCGCAGGTTGATAACCTGAGGGGGCTGCGTGGCCGTAGGGGTCGGCGCCCACGACGACCCGATGCCCCGGGAA
>JAFZRM010000061.1 GCA_017619885.1 Clostridia bacterium
GACCGCTTCGTCCTGTCCAAAGGCCACACGGCGCCGGCGCGGTACGCGATACTCGCGGAATCCGGCTTCATCCCGAAAGAGGATCTTAAGACGTTCCGCCATATAGACAGCTATCTGCAGGGCCATCCCGACATGAAGCACACGCCGGGCTGCGATATGACGTCCGGTTCCCTCGGTCTCGGCCTGTCCGCCGCCGCCGGCATGGCGCTCGGCGCGAAGCATCAGGGCAAGGATTTCAGGGTATACGTCGTATGCGGCGACGGCGAGCTCGCCGAAGGTCAGATCTGGGAGGCTTCGATGTTCTCCGCTCACTACAAGCTCGACAACCTCTGCGTGTTCGTCGACTGGAACGGTCTGCAGATCGACGGCAGGATAGTCGACGTCATGAACTCCACTCCGATAGACGAGAAATTCGCCGCGTTCGGCTGGCACGTACAGGTGATCGACGGCCACGATTTCGACCAGATAGAAAAAGCCGTCAAATCGGCGCAGGCGACGAAGGGCAAGCCGTCCGTCATTATCATGAAGACGACGAAGGGCAAGGGCGTTTCGTTCATGGAGAACCAGGTCAGCTGGCACGGCGCGGCGCCCAACGCCGAGCAGTACGCGCAGGCGATGGCGGAGCTTAACGCGGCGCTCGCATCAATCGATGAGTAAGGAGATACGGCAATGAGCGAAAAGAAAGCAACGAGAGAAGCGTACGGCGAGGCTCTGGCCGAGTTCGGCGCCAAATACGATAAACTTGTGGTCTTAGACGCGGACCTCGCCGGCGCCACGAAGACGTCGACGTTCAAAAAAGCGTTCCCCGACAGACATTTCGACTGCGGCATAGCCGAGGGCAACATGGTGTCCGCGGCGGCCGGTCTTTCGACGACCGGTCTGATCCCGTTCGCGTCGTCGTTCGCGATGTTCCTCGCCGGACGCGCGTTCGAGCAGATCAGGAACTCCATAGGATACCCGCATCTTAACGTCAAACTCGGCGCGACTCACGGCGGCATCACCGTCGGCGAGGACGGCGCGACGCATCAGTGTCTCGAGGATTTCTCGGTGATGCGTACGATCCCGGGCATGACCGTAATCTGCCCCGCCGACGCGACGGAGAGCAGGGCGGCGGTCGAGGCGGCGATAAACTATTACGGCCCCGTGTATCTGCGTTTCGGACGCGCGGCGACGCCTATACTTTTCGACCGCGAAACCTATAAATTTACGATCGGCCGCGGCGTCGTCATGGCGGACGGCTCCGACGTAACGATCGCGGCGAACGGCTACATGGTAGCGCTCGCACTCGAGGCGCGCGAGCTGCTGAAGGCCGACGGCATCGACGCCGCGGTGCTCAACGTCCACACGATAAAACCGCTTGACGAAGAACTTGTCTGCGCCTACGCGGCGAAGACCGGCGCGATCGTCACGGCGGAGGAACACAACGTGATCGGCGGACTCGGCTCCGCCGTATGCGAGGCGATCTGCGGGAAGACTCCCGTGCCGGTCCTTCGCGTAGGTACGGAAGACGTGTTCGGCAGATCCGGCAAGGTCGCTCCCCTGCTCGAATACTACGGACTCACCCCCGCTCACATCGCAGAAAAATGCAGAGCGGCGATCGCACTGAAAAAATAAGGATATGAAAAAGAAAAACGGGCGCAGAAAGAAGACCGCCGCGGTGATCGTCAGGATCACCGTGAGTGTTTTGACTGCGCTCGTCCTCATAGTCGGGTTCATCCTGTCCGGCGTCGCGGTCATAAACTACGGACCGTCGCGGACGGCGCGCGACCTGTTCGTCGTCTCGATGCTCGAGACCTCGGCGGCGAAATTCCTCGCCACCTGGTACTTCTCGCCCGAGGCGATAGACTCGATACTCGAAGAAAACGCCGTCATAGCCGACACCGGCGTCTCGAACCCCGACCTGATAAACATAAAGCCCGTCACGCAGCAGACGACGGACGAGGACGTTATCTTCCCGGGTGAGGTCGTGATCGGAGACACCGACGTGCTGACGGCGCCGGAGACGACACCGCCCGACACCGAGCCGTACGAGACTGTGACGCGCCCGGTAACGACGGAAAAGCCGCCCGAGGACGACAACGTCGTCTACGGCGACGGGCTCGAGATACACGACGTATCCGGCCCGACGTTCTACGGCAAGATGATGATCGTCTACGATCCGTCGCGTCTTTTCGTCGGCGTGAGCGGCGATTATTCAAAAGGCGATCCCGGCAGGACGATATATCAGATCACGAAGTCTTACGGTGCGACCGCGGCGCTCAACGGCGGCGGCTTCGAGGACAGGAACGGCACCGGCGACGGCGGCATCCCGATAGGTCTCGTGATCACCGAGGGCAAGCTCGTATGGGGCAATAAAAGCACGTCGTACGAGGTCATCGGCTTCAACCGTGACAACGTGTTCATCGTCGGCACGATGACCGGCCAGCAGGCGCTCGACGCCGGCATCCGCGACGCGATAGCGTTCGGCCCCGTGCTCGTGATGAACGGCAAGGCGTCGACCGTCAAGGGCGCCGGAAGCGGTCTGAACCCGCGTTCGGCGATAGGTCAGCGCGCGGACGGCGCGGTACTGCTGCTCGCGATAGACGGACGCCGCCCCGACTCTCTCGGAGCTACGTACGCCGATCTGATAGACATAATGCTCGAATTCGGCGCGGTCAACGCCGCCAACCTCGACGGCGGCAACTCCACCGGACTCGTTTACAAAGGCTCGCTCGTGAACAAGGGACTGTTCTTCCGCGGGCTTCCCACCTGTTTTCTCGTGAGATGAAAAAGAGCAAGAAAAAGATACCGGCTTTCTGGAAGGTCTATATCTTCACGGTCACCGCGATCGTGCTTCTGAGCGGCGTTTTCTTCATATTCCTGCACGGTTATCTGCGCGGCTACGAAGAGACGGCGTCCGCGGAGCGCGCGGCGCAGTCCGCGGAGGCGGCGGCGCGTGAGAAGGAACGCGAAGAAAACGAGGCGAAGCGCATATTTGAGGAACGCGATTCGGCGGAACGCGAGGCCGCGGGACTGCTTTCCCGGCGCGCCGCCGTCCTTGACGCGGTAAAGACCGCGTCGGACGCCGGATACGGCATAGCCGAACTGTCGCTCGGCGTGACCGCCGCTCAGACGGCGGAGAGGTTCGCCGCGGAGCTGGCGACAAAAGGCGCCTCGGCGTTTTCCGATATCATAAACTGCCCCGTCGGCAAATACGAACTGAAGGAGAACGTGTATAAATACCTCGACTCGCTCGAAGGCGGCTACGTTCTGTCGCGCACCGGGGATCTGACGTTCTCCCTCACCCGCGGAGACGTGACCGGCACTCTGACGCTGACCGAGCAGCGCGACGAAAAAGGACACAGGATCTACTCGGCGGGAAGCGTCGAGCTGTCGATCCCGCTGTCGACGTACAAGCTGCAGGCGCCCGAGAACGCCGCCGTCACGGCGAACGGCATAAAGGTCGACGACAAGCCTCGGCTCACCCCCGTGACCGTGCCGTCATTCGTGCCGAAATCGTTCAACGTACCCGCCGCGGCGGAATACGAACTCGGCGGATTCATCTACCGTCCGGCGCTTTCGGCGAAGGTGGACGGCGCGGACTGCGGTGTGATCAGGTACCCCGACGAGACCGTTTTCCTCACGCCGTCGAGCGGAACGTATGAAGAAGAGCTTCACGACACGCTGTTCAGGCTCTGCGGCAAGTATTCGGACTTCGTCGCCGGCGTCTTCAGCTTCTCCACCCTCAAACAGTACCTGTGGTCCGGCACGAAGCTTTACGAAACGCTCTCGACCTTCGACAACCGCTGGTACTACAACTACGACCATATCGGCAACGGCAACGAAAAGATAACTGATTTCGTCGTATACAGCGAGGATCTCGTCTCGTTCCACATCGAATACACGCAGTATCTCTACGCCGCCGACAACAGCGTGAGGTTCCGCATATCTATAAAGATCGACGTGTTCGCCGGCCGCGACGCCTCGAACGGTAAATGGTATCTGATAAACGTCGAAACGCAGGCGTAAACGAAAAAACTACAAAAAAACACTTGATTTTATTGTACGCGAGTCGTATAATCGAGATAAAACAAAAAAGCAGTCAGAAAGGACGTACCGCGATGATAGACATTAAATTTCTTCGGGAAAATCCCGAGGCGGTAAAACAGAACATAAAGAACAAATTTCAGTTTGAAAAGCTCCCGCTCGTCGACGAGGTAATAGAACTCGACAAGCAGAACCGCGCCTATATACTCGAAGGCGACGAGCTGCGCGCGTCGCGCAACAAGCTGTCGAAGCAGATCGGCACGCTCATGGGACAGGGCAAACGCGAGGAGGCGGAGGCGGTAAAGGCTCAGGTCAACGCGAACGCCGCGCGTCTCGCTGAACTCGAGAAGCTCGAGGCGGAATGCTCCGAGAAGATCAGGGGCATCATGATGCGCATCCCGAATATCATAGATCCGTCCGTCCCGATCGGAAAAGACGATTCACAAAACGTGGAGATCACGCGTTACGGCGAACCGAAGGTCCCGGATTTCGAGATCCCGTATCACACCGATATACTTGAAGCGCTCGACGGCATCGACCTCGACAGCGCGCGCCGCGTCGCCGGCAACGGCTTCTATTATCTGACAGGCGATATAGCGAGACTGCATTCCGCCGTGCTGACGTACGCGCGCGACTTCATGATAGACCGCGGCTTCACTTACTGCGTGCCGCCGTTCATGATCCGCTCCAACGTCGTGACCGGCGTCATGAGCTTCGCCGAGATGGACGCGATGATGTACAAGATAGAGGGCGAGGACCTTTATCTCATCGGCACGAGCGAGCACTCCATGATAGGCAGATATATAGACCAGATACTGCCCGAGGCGCAGCTGCCGCTGACGCTGACGAGCTATTCGCCCTGCTTCAGAAAAGAAAAGGGCGCTCACGGCATCGAGGAGCGCGGAATATACCGCATCCACCAGTTTGAAAAGCAGGAGATGATCGTCATCTGCAAACCCGAGGACAGCATGACGTGGTTCGACCGGCTGTGGCAGAACACCGTCGATCTGTTCCGTTCGCTCGACATCCCGGTGCGCACGCTCGAATGCTGCTCCGGCGACCTCGCGGACCTCAAGGTCAAGAGCCTCGACGTCGAGGCGTGGTCACCGAGACAGAAGAAGTATTTCGAGGTCGGTTCCTGCTCGAATCTCGGCGACGCTCAGGCGAGAAGACTGAAGATCAGGATCAAGGGAGAGGGCAGGACGTATCTGCCGCACACGCTGAACAACACAGTCGTCGCGCCGCCGCGCATGCTGATAGCGTTCATCGAGAACAACCTCAACGAGGACGGCTCCGTGAACATCCCCGAGGTGCTCAGACCTTATATGGGCGGCAAGTCGAAAATAACGAAATAAACACCCGCGCCCGGTCGACCCGGGCGCTGTCGGATAATATGAAAAGAATCACATCGGCCGTGCTCGCGGCAGCGCTTGTGCTGTGTCTGTGTTCGTGCGGCACCGTCAAAAAAATAATAAAAAAACTGCTCCCGTCGCGCCAGGACGAGACGTCGTTTGAAACGGAGCCGTTCGAGCCCGTGACCGACGGCGGCGATACTGTATCGCCCGACGTGCCCGAGGACGCGATGCCTTACTACGACACGGTCGCCCGCTACGCGTGGATGACGCTCGACGGCGAAAAGCAGGCGTTGTACCGCAAGGTGCTCGAAGCGGCGCTGTCGTACAAGGCTTACGTCGATCTGCCGGACGACGAGACCGCGTCGTACGTCTGGGAATGCGTGTTTTTCGACACGCCCGAGCTGTTTTACCTCGCCGAGGAGGCAAAGATCAAAAACGGCAGGCTGACGTTCACGTACGCGTTCGACCGCAAATACGCGGGTTCCGCGGCGGAACAGCTCGACGCGGCGTATTCCGAATTTCTGAAACAGGCCGTCGACAGCTCTGACACGTACGACAAGGTCCTGAACCTGTACGAGTACATAATCAACCGCACGAAATACAACAGCGACGCGGACGAGGATTACGAAAAATACATCTATAACGAGCAGGTTTACCGCGCTGTGAGCGCGATAGGCCCGCTGCTCGACGGAAGATCGATCTGCATCGGCTACGCGCGCGCCACGCAGTATCTCGCGCTGCGGCTCGGGATACAGACGTTCACCGTAAAAGGTTCCGGCGGAGGCGGTCCGCATTATTACAGCCTCGTGAAATTCGACGACGGTTACTACTACGTCGATACGACGTGGGGCGATCCCGTCGGCTCCGACAGGAGCATAGATTATCTGACGTATTATTACTTCGGGATGACGACAGAAGAGCTGCTCCGCTCGCACGAGATAAGGACTCACGTCCCGCTGCCGGTCTGCACCGGCACGGCGTGCAATTACTTCATAAGAAACGGCCTTGTAGCCGAGAACGCGGAAGAGATCGCCCGGATCTCGTTTGACAATCTCGAGGCCGGTATCGATCAGACGCTTCTGCGCGTGAGCGATTATTCGCGGCTCGACAACGTCTATAACGAGCTGTGGGACGCCATACCCGCCGAGGCCGCCGCCCGCGGCATCGAATGCCCGCGCTTCGGAATGATCCGCTCCGTCGGCTCCGGCGTCATCGGAGTCGTGTTCAAATGAAAAAAACCCGTCGCGGTGTACTTCGTAAGGAAGTACACCGCAGCTAAATTCGCCTTGCGGCGAGCTAAATTGGGCTTCGCCCGGCTAAATTTGCTTTGCAAGCTAAATTCGGCTTTGCCGAGCTGAAAAAGGCGAATTTAATTTAGCTGTCCCTATGGGACAATTTAGCTATCGAACGCAGTGAGATAATTCAGCTGCGAGCGACTGCGAGCAATTTAGCTGTTTTCAAAATCATTCTTAATGTAAGAGCGGTTAGAACAAGCTGAAAGAGGATAACCCACTATGACGCTTTCTGTAATCGAAAGACGTCAGAGTGGGTTTGTTTCTTCTTTATGTTGCCTCTCCCTCGGGGCTTTTTTTGTTTTGCTTTTTTCTGTTTCGGTGTCCCTGCGGGACGTTCGGTGCGCCTCGTGCCTCGGCGCCTTTGGGGACTCCCCGCCCCCCGGCCGCTTACGCGGGATGAAATGTTCCGCCGGGGGCGGAACGTGAAATTTGACTGACGTCAAGTGAAATTTGCCCTGCGGGCAAGTGAAATTCGCCTACGGCGAGTTTCGGTGTCGCTGCGCGACGTTCGGTGCGCCTTGCGGCGCGTCAGGGGGTTCCCCCTCCCCCCTATCCACCCC
>JAFZRM010000062.1 GCA_017619885.1 Clostridia bacterium
GGAGGAGCAGCTGCTCGACAACATGGATATAGAGCGCGAGCGCGGCATAACGATTAAAGCGCGCGCGGTCAGGCTCGAGTACACGGCGCCTGACGGTGAAGGATACGTTCTCAACCTCATCGACACGCCCGGGCACGTCGACTTCAACTACGAGGTCAGCCGCTCGCTCAACGCCTGTGAAGGCGCGGTCCTCGTCGTCGACGCGACGCAGGGCGTCGAGGCGCAGACAATGGCGAACGCGTATCTCGCCGTCGACAACGGCCTCGAGGTCGTGCCGGTCATAAATAAAATAGATCTTCCCGCCGCGATGCCGGAGAGGGTGAAGCACGAGATCGAGGACACTATCGGCATCCCGGCGCTCGACGCACCGGAGATCTCCGCCAAAAACGGCATAAACATCCAGGAGGTGCTCGACCGAATCGTATCCGACGTCCCTGCGCCGAAGGGAGACGACGGAGCGCCGCTCAAATGCCTGATATTCGATTCGTATTACGATTCTTATCTCGGCGTCGTCGTCTACGTCCGCGTGCTCGACGGCACGCTGAGACCCGGCGAGCGCATCAGGATGATGAACACCGGCGCGGAGTTCGACGTAGTTTCGGTCGGCTATATGTCGCCGTTCGGGCTGACGCAGGCGGACTGCATCCGCGCGGGCGAGGTCGGCTATATAACCGCCAGCATCAAGAGCATAAGCGACACGCGTGTGGGCGACACGGTCACGCACGCCGCAAATCCGACGGAAACACCGTTCCCGGGCTTCAAAAAGTGCATACCGATGGTGTTCTCCGGCATTTATCCCGCCGACGGTGCGAAATATCAGGACCTGAAAGAAGCGATCCTCAAACTCCAGCTGAACGACGCCTCGCTCACGTTCGAGCCCGAGACTTCCGCCGCGCTCGGCTTCGGCTTCCGCTGCGGCTTCCTCGGACTGCTGCACATGGATATCATACAGGAGCGGCTCGAGCGCGAATTCAATCTCGACATTGTCACCACGGCGCCGTCCGTCATATATAAAGTGCTCCTTAAAACGGGCGACGAAATGACGATAGACAACCCGCTCAACTACCCGGCGTCGGATAAGATCGAGGCGGCGTACGAGCCTATGGTAAAGGCGACGCTGCTCACGCCGAAGGCTTATATCGGCGCGGTCAACACGCTCTGCCAGGAGCGCCGCGGCGAATTCGTCACGATGGATTATCTCGATACCGAGAGGGTCGAGATACACTACCGCCTGCCGCTCAACGAGATAATCTACGATTTCTTTGATTCGCTGAAAAGCCGCAGCCGCGGCTACGCCTCGCTCGACTACGAGCTCGACGGCTACGACGAAAGCAAGCTCGTCAAGCTCGATATAATGCTGAACGGCGAGATAATAGACGCGCTGACGTTCATCATCCACGCGGACAAGGCGTACGGCCGCGCCCGCAAAATGGTGGAGCGGCTGAAAGAGAACATACCGCGCCAGCTGTTCGAGATACCCGTGCAGGCGGCGATCGGCGGCAAGATCATAGCGCGCGAGACCGTCAAGGCGATGAGAAAAGACGTGTTGGCTAAGTGCTACGGCGGCGATATAACGAGAAAGAAAAAACTGCTCGAAAAGCAGAAGGAAGGCAAGAAGCGCATGCGCACGTTCGGCTCCGTAGAAGTGCCGAGCGAAGCGTTCATGGCGGTGCTCAAGCTCGATGAGTGACACGGCGTTATATATCCATATCCCGTATTGCAAATCGAAATGCGGCTACTGCGATTTCTGCTCGTCGCCCGACGCCTCGACAGCCGACGCCTACGTTACAGAGCTTATCCGCAGGATAAAAACTAACAGAGAGGACAAAACCGTCAAAAGCGTCTATTTCGGCGGCGGCACGCCGACGTATATCGGCGCGGACGCGCTCTGCGAAATACTGCAGGCCGTAAAAGACAACTACACCCTCTCGGACGGTTGCGAGATCACCGCCGAGGCTAATCCCGGAACGGTCGATCTTCACGGACTTGAAACGATGAAAAAAGCGGGCTTCAACCGCTTATCCGCCGGAATACAAACGGCAAACGAAAACGAGCTGAAAGCTCTCGGCAGAGTATCGCATACCGTTTCGGACGGCGCGGCGCTTGTGAAAAACGCGCGCGCGGCGGGCTTTGAAAACGTCAGCCTCGATCTGATGTACGGCATACCGCGCCAGACGGCTGACAGTCTGAGGCAAAGCCTTGACTTCGTCCTGTCGCTGTGCCCCGAGCATATCTCGGCGTACGCGCTGAAGCTCGAGGAGGGCACGCCGCTGTATAAGCAAAACCCGGCTCTGCCCGACGACGACACGGTCGCGGACATGTACGCGCTGATAAACGAAACGCTCGGAAAAAGCGGCTATCACAGATACGAGATAAGCAATTTCGCAAAGCCGGGATATGAAAGCCGCCACAACCTGCGCTACTGGCAGGGCGGCGATTATATCGGCCTCGGAGTATCGGCGGCGTCGCTTATTGAAAACGTAAGATATCTGCAGGCGCCGGATATGAAAGCGTTTTTGTCGGGCAAAGTGCCCGACGCCGTCGAGGTGCTCGACGGGGCGGGCAGGGAAGCGGAGTATATAATGCTTCATCTGCGTCTGGCAGCGGGCGTCGGCAAAAAGGAATTCAGGCAAAAATTCGGCGTTGATTTTGACGAAAAATACGCCGCTCAGATAAAAAAATACGCCGGTCACGGCTTCGCCGTCGACGATGACGACAGATTTTATCTTACGGACCGCGGCGTATTCGTGTCAAACACCGTGATAGCGGACTTTATTTAAGGTGAGTCAAATGGATCATTCGGAGCTTGCGAGAAATAATTTCCTGTCCGGCTACAGCTGCGCGCAGTCGATACTGCTCGCCTTCTCGGACCTCACCGGGCTTGACGGGAAAACGGCGCTTTTGATCTCGTCCTCGTTCGGCGGAGGCATGGGAAGGCTGCGGGAGACCTGCGGCGCGTTCTGCGGGATCATCATGGTCGCCGGGCTGCTCTACGGTTATCATGATCCGCGCGATTTTGAAAAAAAGAGCGAACATTACAGAAAAGTCCAGGCGCTCGCCGCGGCGTTCCGCGAGCAGAACGGCAGTATAATCTGCCGCGAGATCCTCGGCGCCGCCGGCGCCGACAAAAGCCCGACGCCGGAAAAGCGGACGGCAGAGTACTACAAAAAACGCCCCTGCCCCGAGATATGCGCAAACGCGGCAAAGGCGCTTGATAAATTTATTGAAGAAAATCCAATTGAAAGGAAGACGACATAATGAAACAAACGGTATTAAGAAAGTACGCAAAACTCATAGCGGTAAAAGGCGTGAACATTCAGAAAGGACAGGACGTCATCATCACGGCTCAGCTCGATCAGCCTAAATTCGTCGAGATGCTCGTTGACGAGTGCTACAAAGCCGGCGCAAAAAAGGTGACGGTGGAATTCCGCCATCAGCCGCTTTACAAGCTGCACGTCCGTCATCAGACGGTCACGGAGCTTGCAAAGGTAGAGGAATGGGAAAAGGCGAGACTGCAGCATTACGTCGACACGCTGCCCGCGACGATTTATCTTACCTCTTCCGATCCCGACGGGATGAAGGGCGTGAATCAGAAAAAGGTCGCGAAAGCCGATCAGAAGAGCTACCCGATACTGAAACCGTACTACGACAAAATGGAAAACAAACAGCAGTGGTGTATCGCCGCCGTTCCCGGCGCGGCGTGGGCGAGGAAAGTTTTCCCCGGAGTCAGGACGAGCCAGGCGATAGAAAAACTGTGGGAAGCCATTTTGTTCACCTCCCGCGTGACGGACGATCCGATCGCCGCGTGGAACGAGCACAACAGAGATCTGCACGCCCGCTGCGACTACCTTAACAGCCTCGGCATCGCCGAGCTCCATTACAAGGGCGACAACGGCACCGATCTGACGGTCGGCATGATACCCGAGGGCATGTTCATGGGCGCGGACGAAAAGACGCTGTCCGGCACCAGCTTCAACGCCAACATCCCGAGCGAGGAGTGCTTCACGTCTCCCATGCGCGGCAAGGCGGAGGGCATAGTCTACGCCACCAAGCCGCTGTCTTACAACGGCGAGCTCATAGAGAATTTCTACGTAAGATTTGAAAACGGCAAAGCCGTCGAGGTAAAGGCTGAGAAGAATCAGGCTCTTCTCGAGCAGATGATCTCAATGGACGAGGGCGCGGCGTATTTGGGCGAATGCGCGCTGATACCCGTAAACTCTCCGATAAACGAGTCGGGCATACTGTTCTACAACACGCTGTTCGATGAAAACGCGTCCTGCCACTTAGCGCTCGGCATGGGCTTCACCAATACGATAAGAGGCTACGAGGACAAGACGCTTGAGGAATGCCGCGCGATGGGCGTCAACGACTCGATGAACCACGAGGATTTCATGATAGGCTACGAAGGCCTCGACATAGACGCGAAAACGTTTGACGGCAAGACCGTGCCGATCTTCCGCCGCGGCAAATGGGCGTTTTAAAGTCCCGGTCGTGAAAAAGCTTTTAACGGTCGCGGTACTCGCTCTGACGGCCGCGGCGCTGACGTTCGCGCAGTCGTGCGGACGGAGTGAGCCGGAGGAGACGGCAAAGGAAACGGTCGCTCTGCCGGATCACGTAACCGCGGATTACGATACGGAGTGGGCGTACGCCGGTATGGACAGACAGATACCGTCGGACGACGGCGATTTCGCCGTCACCGGCTCGGGCTTCGTCTACCGCGGCGGCTGGCTCGGTGTCGACGGCGACGGATATTTCGATCTCGCATGTCTGCGTGAGCCCGGAAGCGAGGAGAGCTTCACGTTCTGTTTCGACGCGTACACTGAGGGCGACGGCTCCCTTCGCATCGGTCTGTGGCTTTACAGCGTCGACAGTCTGCCCGGCGACGGCAGCGGCGGCGTCTGGCTGTCGTACTCCGACGGGCAGATAGCCGATAACGGCGAAAGCCATACTGTGCCGAAAGGCGCGGCTTCGGTGCGCGTTCAGATGGACGCGCCGGGGCAGAGGCTCCGGGTATACGTCAACGGCGATTTAGTGATCGACCGCGCCTGCGCGCCGGAAAACGGCGGCGGAGCGGTAAAGATAATTTCCGGAAAAGGACCGGCGTTCATTTCAAACGCCGCGTTCCGCATGGGTATATGAGTATGAGAAAGATCAGGATCTTCGACACCACGCTGCGCGACGGAGAACAGTCTCCCGGCTGTTCGATGAACCTGCAGGAAAAACTCGACATAGCGCGCCAGCTCGAAAGACTCGGCGTCGACGTCATCGAGGCGGGTTTTCCCGCGTCGTCAAAGGGCGACGCGGAGGCCGTAGCGGCGATCGCCTCGGCGGTCAAAGGCGCGGTCGTCTGCGCGCTCGCGCGCTGTGTGAAGACGGATATCGACGCCGCCGCGAAAGCGCTTTCGCAGGCTGAGCGTCCGAGGATACACGTCTTCATCGCGACGTCGGAAATACATATGCAGTACAAGCTGAAAATGAGCAGGGAGCAGGTCATTGACGCCGTGCGCGAGTGCGTTTCGTACGCAAAGAGCCTTTGCGAAGACGTACAGTTCTCGGCGGAGGACGCCACGCGCTCCGACCGCGATTTCCTGTGCCGGGTGCTGCAGACCGCGGCGGACGCCGGCGCGTCGACGCTGAACATCCCGGACACAGTCGGATATACGACACCGGCGGAGATGGCGTCGCTCGTCAGCTGCGTGAAAGAGCACGTCAAAGGCGCCGGTCGGCTTACGATCGCGGCGCACTGCCATAACGACCTCGGCCTCGCGGTGGCGAATTCGTTATCCGCCGTCGCCGCCGGCGCCGGACAGGTCGAATGCACCGTGAACGGTATCGGCGAGAGGGCGGGCAACGCGGCGCTCGAGGAGATCGTGATGGGGCTGAAGATCCGCGGCGACGCGACGGACGCCTGCACCGGGATCGATACGACGCAGATATACAGGACGAGCCGCCTCGTCTACGCGACGGTCGGCGCTCACGCCCCGAAAAACAAGCCGATCGTAGGAGACAACGCGTTTTCGCACGAAGCGGGCATACATCAGCACGGAGTCTTGAGCGACAGGCGCACTTACGAGATAATGCGCCCCGAGGACATAGGCGTGTCGGAGCGCAATATGTCGCTCGGCAAGCATTCCGGGCGGCACGCGTTCGAGAAACGGCTCGCCGAGCTCGGATATACGCCGGACAAAGCGCAGCTCGACGCGTACTTTGAAAAATTCAAGGAGCTGGCTGACAGGAAAAAGGACATCACGGACCGGGATCTCGAGGCGATCGCGTCCGAGCGCGCAGTCCGTCAGGACGTCTTCACACTCGACCGATTCACGGTTCAGGCAGGGAACAGGTCGACTCCTACGTGCGTCATCAGACTTGAGAAGAACGGCGAGAAGTTCGAGGACGTCGCGATCGGCGACGGCCCGGTCGACGCGGCGTACAAGGCGGTCGACAAGATCATCTGCCCGCCGGATCACGAGTTATACGATTATTCGATACATTCGATCTCCGGCGGCAAGGACGCGCTCGGCGAGGTCACGGTAAAACTGAGAATGAAGAACGGCACCGTGACCGGCAGAGGACTTTCCACGGACGTCATTGAGGCGAGTATACTCGCATATATAAACGCGGTGAACAGGATGCTCGAAAGAGCCGATGATGAGAGATGAAAAAGATCGAGATTTTTGACACGACCCTGCGCGACGGAGCGCAGAGCGACGGCATCTCGTATTCCGTCGAGGACAAGATAAAGATTATAAAACTGCTCGACGGCTTCGGGGTCGACGTGATAGAAGCCGGTTTCCCGGCGTCGAACCCGAAGGACGAGGAGCTTTTCGCGCGGCTGCGCGGCATTAAGCTGAAGCACGCGCAGCCGGCGGCGTTCTCGCCGACGCTGAAGCCCGGCGAGGAGCCGGAGCAGTCGCCCGCAATGGAAAAACTGCTCGGCGCCGGCACAAAGACGGTCGTCGTATTCGGCAAGGCTTCGTCCGAGCAGGTGAGGGAAGTGCTGCGCATTTCGCCGGATGAAAATCTGGAAATAATAAGGAAAACTGTCAGCTATCTGAAAAACGCCGGACGCCGTGTGATATTCGACGCGGAGCATTTCTACCGCGGCTTCGTCACCGACCGCGACTACGCTTACGCCGTGCTCGACTGCGCGGCAGCCGCCGGCTGCGACGTGCTGACGCTGTGCGACACGACGGGCGCGACCGTGCCGTCCGCGGCGGCGTCGATCACGGAGCAGGTAGTGAAAAGATACCCGGACGTCGCCGTCGGAGTGCATTTCCACGACGATATCGGCTGCGCTTCGGCAAATTCCTTGCTTGCCGCCGAGGCGGGCGCTGCTCAGATCCAGGGAACGTTCCTCGGCATAGGCGAGCGGTGCGGCAACGCCGATCTGGCGGTGATAATGCCGAGCCTCGTTTTCAAGCTCGGGTTCAGTCTTGACTGCGATATGAAGGATCTGCAGAAGACCGCAAAGGCGATCGCGGAGATCTCGAATATCAGAGTGAGGAACGCCCAGCCGTATATCGGAAAAAGCGCGTTCTACCACAAAGCCGGCATGCATATCGACGCGGTGAAGAAGTATCCGCCGTCGTTCGAGCATATCGACCCGACGCTCGTCGGCAACGAGAGGAAGTTCGTCATGTCGGAGATCTCCGGCAGGAACACGCTGCTCGACAGGGTGAGAAAGTTCGTGCCCGAGGCGGACAAGGATTCCGAGGAGCTGTACCGCGCGGTGCAGGCGCTGAAGGAAAAGGAGCTGTTCGGATATCACTATGAGGCGGCCGAGGCGTCGTTCTCGCTTCTGCTGCGCAAGGTGCTTTATAAATACGAACCGAAATTCAATATCGTGCTTCACAAGACGACGGACGATTTCCCGTCGGCGAACGGAGAACTGACGTCCTGCTCGGTCGTACAGATCGAGGCGGCGGGCAGGACGGAGATGGCGAGCTCGCTCGGCAACGGCCCGGTGAACGCGCTCGACAACGCTTTGCGGCGCGCACTGTCGGTGTTTTATCCCGAGGTCAAGAGCATAAAGCTCGTAGACTTCAAGGTCAGAGTCATCGAGGCGTCGACTACGACCGCGGCGAAGGTCCGCGTGCTCATGGAATCGACTGACGGCAAAGAAAACTGGACGACAGTCGGCGTGTCGTGCGACATAATCGAGGCGTGTCTGCAGGCGCTTCAGGACAGCTACGAATATAAATTGATCAATTCTTCGGAAAACACTTGAAATATTCAAAAAAATAGTGTATAATAAACCCACGTTGAATTTTGATGACCGAAAGGAGCCGTAAAATGTCAGAAAAAGATAAAACGATCACTTTTTCTCTCGTCCATGAAAAAGAGAAGGAAACGAGAGAGATACTGATACAGGTGTATCAGGCGCTCAAGGAAAAGGGATACAACCCGATAAACCAGATAGTCGGCTATATTCTTTCGGAAGACCCGACGTATATAACCAACTATAAAAACGCCCGCGGACTTATCCGCAAGATAGACCGCGACGAGCTTCTCAACACCCTCGTCCGCGAATATCTGAAAGTGGATAAAAAATAAAAAATATCAACTAAACCCCTTGACAAAAGGGATAAAAAGTGATATTATATCACAGCACCGAAATTTTCGGTGTATGCGCCATTAGCTCAGTGGATAGAGTGCCCGGCTACGAACCGGTAGGTCGCAGGTTCGAATCCCGCATGGCGCGCCAAATCAAAAGGGACGCAGAAGCGTCCCTTTTGATTTGGCGCTTTACTTCGTATGCGGGATTCGAAGCAGCGTTAAGAAAACGCTCCGGGGGAGCGTTTTTAGCGGTGACCGAAGGATTTTGCAAGGCACGAATGAACAAATCTGCACGAATTGCCTTGCAAAATCCGAGAAGAATCCCGCATGGCGCGCCAGAAAAATCCGTCCGAAAGGACGGATTTTTCAATGAAGTCGCCCCGCCCTCGGGGAC
>JAFZRM010000063.1 GCA_017619885.1 Clostridia bacterium
GCATGGCGCGCCAGAAAAATCCGTCCGAAAGGACGGATTTTTCAATGAAGTCGCCCCGCCCTCGGGGACCCCGAAACGAGCTTGTCGAGTTTTGGGGAATGGGCCGGCGGGGCTAATGAAGGAATGAAGATGCTAACGCTAATGAAGACGCTCCTGCGGAGCTAATTAAGGAACGGGGGCGACTTTACTTCATTAACGAGCGCAGCGAGTGTCTTCGTTAGTGAGCAACGCGAACGACTTCATTAGGCGCTTTGCGCCGTCTTCATTAACTCCCACTTTCTCATTTCTCCCGTTCTCTTGATTTAGTCACAATTATATGTTATCATATCATCGGATGTGATTATATGCGTAACGATGAATTATCAAGACAATCAATGGATTTTCCCGTACATATCATAAACCTCGTCAAAGGCCTGAAATCCAAGCACAAAACTGTAATATCAAATCAGATCGGACGCTCCGGCACTTCCATCGGTGCGAACATCCGCGAAGCGCAGTACTCTCACGGTAAACCGGATTTCATTGCAAAAATGCAGATCGCGCTGAAAGAAGCGAACGAAACGGGCTATTGGCTTGAATTGCTTTATAAAACCGATTATATCGACGAACAGACTTATAAATCCCTCGATTCCGCTTGCGCAAGCATCCGCGTTATGCTCATCTCCTCAATCAATACGTCAAAAGGAAACGAAAAGTGAATTCTTCATTCCGGTGACAAGATTCGCCATTTCGTTCATATAATAACATCCGTAATTATTTTCATTTTTTTGTCAATCGCCAAACGGTGTGTTTACTTGCCGTTGAGTCTATGGTACAATATACTCAACAATAAAAAAGGAGAAAACAACATGAACATCGGACAAAATATAGCAAATTTCAGAAAAGAAAAACACATAACGCAGGAGCAGCTCGGCGAGGCTGTTGGCGTAACGAACCGCACCGTTTCAAAATGGGAATCGGGTGTGTCGATGCCCGGTATCGATCTTATCCCTTCGATCGCGTTCGCGCTCGGCATAACTCTCGATCAGCTTTTCGGTATTGATAAAAAGGAAAATACGACTGATATTTCACAAATAATAAAAGAAACGGTTTCTTCTTCCGTTAAAAAGTATCTTGAAGAATATTTACCGGACATAATAGAAGAAACGCTTGATGATCTTTTGCAGAATTATATGAATTCACCCGAACCGAAAGACGGTTATTCGCTGCTGGTCATATCACCCGACAAGTCGAAAGTTTGCCGTTTTTACGGTCAGGGACAAATAGACGGACCGTATACGTTTAATAATAAACCTGAACGTTATTGTATCACTATTCCGGCTCAGGGCAGAAATATGTTTATTTCCGATTACGACACTAAAGAAGCAGCCGCCGAAGCTTTGAAAGCGATTTTCGACGCTTATAACGCTCGTTATACAAAAATAGAATTGTAAGCCGTTATACAGCGTTTTTAGCGGTGACCGAAGGATTTTGCAAGGCATGCACAAAGAAGTCTGCACAAATTGCCTTGCAAAATCCGAGAAGAATCCCGCATGGCGCGCCAGAAAAATCCGTCCGAAAGGACGGATTTTTCAATGAAGTCGCCCCGCCCTCGGGGACCCCGAAACGAGCTTGTCGAGTTTTGGGGAATGGGCCGGCGGGGCTAATGAAGGAATGAAGACGCTTCGCTAATGAAGACGCTCCTGCGGAGCTAATTAAGGAACGGGGGCGACTTTACTTCATTAACGAGCGCAGCGAGTGTCTTCATTAGTGAGCAACGCGAACGACTTCATTAGGCGCATCGCGCCGTCTTCATTAACTCCCACTTTCTCATTTCTCCCGCTCTCTTGATTCAGTCATATTTATATATGTGTTTGGGATTCGAACGTGGGAATCCCTTTTTTTGGCGGTTTTTTGCAGCTTTTAAAAGAGATATTATAGACCTGCATCACTTCAATGACTAAGGGCAGGGATCTGCAGGGTTATAAAAAACGGTGCAAATAATCAGCACCGGAAATCTTGACTTATTCACGTTTTCGCGGTATAATATAAAAAACCAAATCGATCGTTTGCCTTCGTCATCTGAAGGAAGAGCATATTGGGCGGCAGGACGAGATAAAGAATATACTCTTTGACCGACGCCGTAAATCTTTGCCTATATATGAAGTGACTGTTGATTTCAGGTTTGTCCCGGAAGTTCCGATAACAGGCGCAAACGGAGTTGACTTTAAGGGACCTGAAAAACAAGCGGCTGAACCGGCCGTTAAATGATATATCCGCTCAAAGTAAAGCGACGGGGCCTTTTATCACCTCGCCGCTCAATATACACAAACTTTCATAACTGGAGAAATCAATGAAAAAATCTGTTATTCTGACTGCAGTAATATTGATACCGGCGGTTCTTTTCGGATGCGCAGGTGATCCCGGCGTGACCGCGTCGGTCGATACGCAAATCAACGGTACAACGGCAGAACAGATATTTGATACGGAAACGGAATACGTAACGGAGCCGGAATCGACAAAAACAGATCTTAAGGAAACGGACGCGCGGCTTGACGTGTGGTATAACCATGCTTTCAATAAAACGCCTACGCTTATAAAGCCCACCGTGACCCTCAACGAAGGCACGGAGGATTATACCGTTTATATGGCTAAAAACGAGTATGAAAACGCTCAGCTTTATATGTACGCTCCCGCTGGAATAAAAGGTATATCCGTCGAGCTTTCCGGTATTAAAGACAGAGACGGGAATTCCCTCAAAACAGATGTCTTTCGCGTTTATTCCGTACCGTATACGGACGGCAACAACTATCCCGATATCATGGTCCCGATGAACGAAAAGATCGAAACGATAGATATCAAGCAGAAAAACGCTCAGGTAATAATAGTCCGCATAAGGACGGAAAAGGACACAAAGCCGGGAGATTACAGCGGAGCTTTGACAGTAAAACAGTACGGCGAGCCGGTGCGTGTCTGCCCGCTGTACTGTCACGTATGGAATTTTGAAATTCCCGATACGCCAAGTTCAAAAAGCGCGATGGGAATATGGGACCAAATAAAGAATTACGGTAACGATACTGATTATAATGAGCTTTATAAGTCGTATTATGATTTTGTTATAGATTACCGCATATCGCCGTATTATCTGCCGTATGATGTTACGGACAGTCAGGCTGACGCGTATATGAGCGATCCGAGAGTAACCTCTTTCATAGTTCCTCAGACTAACGCGGTATATAACAAGTTGAAGAAAAACGACGACTGGATCAATAAAGCGTATTTCTATGCGGTGGATGAGCCGAGCGACAAAGCGGCACTTGACAAACTTGCAGCTGTTTACGGTAAGCTGAAAAAGAACTTTCCGATGATCCGTACGATAGCGCCCTTCTACGTCAGTGCCGCATATGATGAAAATACTGACGGGATCGACTTTATGCGTGATTATATAGATATATGGTGTCCCGTAGCCGCAGGCTTCACGGAGGGCGGCGTTGCCAACGGCAAGGATATCGTTTCCATATACCCGACAGAGGAAGCCGCGCAAAAATACCCGTGGCTCAGCGAGAGAATGGCTGACGTAACGAAGGAAAAGGGCGAATTGTGGTGGTACGTCTGCAGTTACCCGCCGATAAAAAAATACTGCAATCTGATGATAGATTATACGGGCTTGCAGAACAGGGTGCTTTTCTGGCAGCAAAAGCAGTATAACGCAACCGGTTTTTTGTACTGGGCGTGCACGTACTGGAACAAGGATCCGTGGAGCAGCAGGGATTTCAACCGTGACGGTTCGCTTTTGGCTTACGGAAAGGAAGAACTCGGATATACAGGACCGTGTTCGACGCTGCGTTTTGAGGCGGTGCGAGACGGACTTGACGATTACGATATGCTTTGTATGTGCGAGAAGTTGTGCGGCGCTGATAAAATGAATGAAATACTTAATAAGGTAACCGCGAATATTCTTGAATACACGGACAGTGACGCGGTATTCGCCGCAGCGAGGATAGAACTCGGATTTGCCGTCGAAGCGGCTCAATAAAAAGCGGAAAAAATCCGCACAGCACTTGAATTATTCACGCTTATGCGTATAATACAGATAAATCTGAATTGTACGGCCGGAATTATGCACAAGCGCGGCTTTTGCCGGAAAAAAATCTATTTTGAGCTCCGGCCACAAAGAAAAGGTACCGCAAGGTACCTTTTTCTGTGGCGCTTTTCTCTTTCAATTTAAAAAGCGGATAAAACCGTTTAGCTGAATCGCCCGTTACTCTCGCAGCTGAATAAAATTCGCCTCTTATAGCCCGCCGTCAGCCGAATTCAGCTGCGGCGCACTTCCCGATGAAGCGCACCGCTTAAGGGGGCCTTTTTCATCAATATTTCCCGTACATCGTCGACGGCGGGAGGGTGGCGTTTTCGCCGTTTTCGTCGGGGAACGGAGTGAGGTCGTCGTTCTCGTACGCCGCGCGCTCCTCTTCCTTTGAGAAATCCGGTATCCTGAAGTTCTCGCCGTGATTGAGGCAGCTGCGCCAGCCGAGGATCGCGGTCGCCGACATCGCGACGCCTTTGTACACGTCGAAGAACGGCGTAACGCCGTTGGCAAAATAGTCGATCATGTTCTGGATTATCCAGTAGTCGCCGCCGCCGTGGCCTGCGTGAAGTGCCTTCAGACCTTTTTCGCCCCACGACGCCGGATCCGGCGTGATCATCCTGGCCTCTTCGGTCACGCCCTCGGGCATCGTGTGGCCGGAGTAGTAAAGACGGACGTTTCCGCCGGTGTATCCGCCCTGCTCGACCGAGCCGCGGTCGCCGACGACGCGGTAACGGCTGTAATCTGACGCCTGCGCCGTGCAGCCGGTGAACGACGCCGTCATGCCGTTGTCCATCTCGCAGAACATCCTCGCCATGCCGTCGTCGTTCGGCCTGAAATCGCGGATCTCTTCGAGCAGCTTCGAGTGCGCGGCGCGCGCCGAAACGTATTTCGGCATGCTGCCGGTCATATACATCAGCGGACCCATCGCGTGCGTTACGTAATACGTGCGCGGCATCCACGCTCTCCAGTGATATTTGAACGGCGTGAGATATTTGAGCGTGTTAAGATCGCCCGAATGGTTGTATTCGCCCTCGGCGTAAAGCAGAGTCCCGAGCGTGCCGCCGTCGATCTGATGCTTCATCTCTAAATTCGCCGTCATGAACGGGTAATTCTCCGCGATCATGTATTTTCTGCCGGTGCGCTCGACGCAGCGGACGAGATCGACGCACTGCTTCAGCGTCGCCGCCGACGTGCATTCGCTGACGACGTCCATGCCCGCCTCCATCGCCTTTATCGCGTATATCGCGTGCTCGTGGAAATAGTTTGCGAGGAACACCGCGTTCATCCCGACGCTTTTTCCGTACGAGATGAAATCGTTGAAATCGGAAAACAGCTTCGCGTCCTTCAATCCCTCCGTGTGGTCGAGCTTGTCCGCCTGTTTGTCGCAGACCGCGACGATCTTCACGACAGACGGATCCTCCTCGCCGATGAGTTCTATGTAACTGCTGCCGCGCCATGCGCCGAACATCCCGAGCTTTATCGTGTACGCCATGATCAAAAACCTCTCATCCGTTATTTTCTTCTTCTCGGATTGTACCATATCGCGCGCGCTTTGTCAATGATTTTGCCCGGGCCGCCGCGGATTTTTTCAAAAAAACGGAGCCTGCGCCCGGATTCGTCAAAATACGCCGCGCCGTTTCGCTATAATACCGTGCGTGAGGTGAGCGGCAATGTATAAATACGTTATAAACGAGACGACGGTGCGCGACGGAGACGCGGAGCGGACGTGGTACGGCATCGACGTTTACCGGGGCGGCGAGAAGATCCGCTCGGTATACGATATCAGCCCGGACAGGGAGGCGACCGGCCGCCTCGCCCGGACGTGCAGCAGGCTCGGGCTCGATCTTATACATTTTGACGACGTTATCGACGATTTTATCGGCTGATAACGTCTTTTTTATTTTTGTTTGCGAAAAAATGCGGATTTCAGCAAAACAATTTCGCCGCACATCTTGCAAAATCGTATATATATGGTATAATGAAAGAAAAAACGGAGACATTGTGCCATGAAAAAAGTGTTGTGCGTGATCATTTCCGCGCTGCTCCTGTTATCGGCTCTTTACGCGTGCAAGAGCGATCCGGAACAGACGGACACGACCGCGTCTTCGACCGCACCGGATACGACGGAAACTCCGATCCCCGTGCCTTCGGGAGAATACAGGATCGGCTCGGATATAAACGTACCCGAATACGAATTCGGGGAAAAGATACAGACGAGCATAGAAAAATGCGTTTTTGAAAGCATAGAGAGTTCCGGCGCATATTTCGGCCTGCACAGAGACGCCGTGACGTCCGGCGCGACGCTGACGGTGCCGCCGGAAACGGTCGGCGGTATCCACACGCTGTCCGAGGCGTCGTCCGACACGCCGTCCGAGTATACGTTCAGACTCACCTGCGACGTGGCGGCGAACGATTATACCTGGTTCACCTGCTATTTCGGGCTCAGGCTCGACGCCGCGGGCGCCGACCCGACGCGCCACAGCGGCGTA
>JAFZRM010000064.1 GCA_017619885.1 Clostridia bacterium
AGGTGTCCCTGTGGGAACCCCCACCGCTCTCGAGTTCGCGGCGGGGGTTCCCGTAGGGTGGACGCCCGCGCGCGGCAAAAGCCGCAATAAATCAACCGCTCAAAAAGCCCCAATCAATATTTGGGGGGATGGCGGGGGTAAGGGGGTGGATAGGGGGGGCGGGGGAACCCCCAATGCGCGAAGCGCACCATTCGTCGCGAAGCGACTCCTTGATTTGCGGCGATCGTCAGGTCGCTCAAGCGTCCGGCGAACACCAAAACGAAAAAATACCGGCTGAGACAAGGCTTTTCTCCTCGTTTCAGCCGGTATACTTTACAGATCAGGACCTTTTACCTTCTTCTCTCGAACGTCTCCGCGACGTCGGCGAGCAGATCCCTGATCGGCAGATGCTGCGGGCAGACGTGTTCGCAGCCGCCGCAGCCTATGCAGTCGGACGCTTTGCCGTGGTCCTTCGTCAGCGCGTTGCGATAATACATCTTCGTATTCCAGCTGTGGAACACGCTGTACGCATTCTGCGCCGAGAACAGATCCGGTATCAGAATATCCATCGGGCACTGATTTTCCTCGACACAGTATCTGCAGCCGGTACACGGGATAGTCCCCATGTTCCTGAATATCGCGCAGACGCGGCCGACGGCTTCGAATTCCGGCTCGTCAAGCGGCTTGAAATCCGCCATCGTCGAGACGTTATCCTCCATCTGATCCATATTGCTCATACCGGACAGAACCATCGCGATACTCGGGAAGCTCGCGGCGAAACGGATCGCGTACGACGCGTTCGAGCCGCCGCCGAGCGAGCGCAGGACTTTATCCGCCTCCTCCGGCAGCGATACGAGATTTCCGCCCTTCACCGGCTCCATAACGATCACCGGTTTTCCGTGCTTTTCGCAGACTTCGTAGACAAGTCTGCTCTGTACCGACTGATCCTCGTAATCAACGTAGTTGAACTGGATCTGCACGATCTCGATCTCCGGATGTTCCGTAAGGATCATATCAAGGATATCCGCGCTGTCGTGGAACGACAGACCGAGGTGGCGTATCAACCCCTCTTTTTTCAGCTCCGAACAGACCTCGTACGCGCGGCAGGCTTTGAATTTCTTATAATTTTCCCTGTTCTGCGCGTGCATGAGATAGAAATCGAAATACGATACGCCGCAGAGCTGAAGCTGCTGCAAAACCAACGGCTTTATATCCTCTTCTTTGTTGAAATACGGGTCGGTCAGCTTGTTCGTCAGCAAGAATTCCCCGCGGTCGTGACGCGCGGCCACGCAGTCGCGTATCGCCGTCTCGCTCTTGCCGTTTATATATCCGTGCGCAGTGTCAAAATAATTGAATCCCGCGGCGATAAACGCGTCCGCCATCCGGCAAAACTGTTCTTTGTCCACTTCGTCCCCTATCATAGGCAGGCGCATGCAGCCGAATCCGAAGTTGCCGTTGATCTGTGGGAAAAATCTGTTCTTTTCCATACTGGCCTCGCTACGCTTTTTGTTTAATTATAACGCAGTATTTTTGATATGTCAAGTATCGCGGAAAAACTTTGACAAAAAGAAATCCCCGGTCGGAAGCCGATCCGGGGAAGGAGGTATGTGAAACAGACGTTATTTTAATGACTCCGCGAGCGTGACCGCGGAAACGTGCCCGATCCTGTCGAGCCCGCGCGTATTGAGATGCCCCGCCGCGAACGGATTCATATATTCAGGCATGCCGTTAAGCGTCGTCATCTGCTCCGTCAGCATCAGGAAAAACGGGTCTTCCTTGCAGATATCGTCCTGCGCGCCGATTATCTGAAGATCTCGCGCGTCTCCGGTAAAATACCCGCATCTGATCACGCCGAAGCGGTCGACGCCGAGCGTATCGCGCAGCGCGTGACCGAATACGGCGAGTTTTTGCCTGTACTCTTCTCTGCCGGTCGACTCGATCGCGTCGCTTTCGCCCTGAAGCCAGACGACATAAGTGCCGGTTATCTCGTAATCCGACGACGCGCGCCGCGCACCCTCGAGTTTTTCGGCGATGAATCTGAACGCAGGTGTGCCCGGCATCCAGTAATCTATCGTCGTCGCGCCTTTGGCGGCGGAGACGGCGATGACGTCTTTGCCGGTCAGTCCGGTATACGTGCGGCAGAACGACGGTACGAGCGTCGCGTAACCGTACGCGGCGCTTCCGAACACGTGCTTTACGTGCCAGTTTCCGCCCATGCAGTCCTGATACTGCTCGCCTTCGCCGCCCTCGTACGTTATATCTTCACCCGCCGGATCGGCAAGCGGCACGAGGCTGTCCGACAGATATTTATACTCGTACGCGTGACCGACCGGGAGATGATCGGACGGGCCTTCGGCCTGGCCCTGCATATTGCTTTGTCCTGAAAATATGATTATATCGGCTTTCTTTTTTATCATCATTTCACCAGAAGAGTTTTTACGTTTTTACCGGCCATAGCGTCTTCAAACGCTTTATTGACGTCTTCCACTTTATAACACGTGCAGAGCGAGCGGATCGTTTCGTGCAGTTCTTCATGCGCGCAAAGGAAATCGAGATAATCTCTGACGTCGCATACCGAATACTGCGACGAGCCGATCATGCGCAGCGCTTTGAACGTGATCATCTGCGGCTGTATGGTGACGCCGCCGCTGTTGCTGTACTGGCCGGGGATGAGATACGCGCCGCGGTTTCGAAGCATATTCATGCCCTGCGGCACAGCTGACACAGCTCCCGATGCTTCGAAACAGAGGTCGGCGCCGAGTCCGCCGTTTTCGGCCTGTATCTTTTGTGTCACCGCTTCTTTTCCGTCCCTGTCGAGGTTCAGCACCTCGTCGGCGCCGAGCTCGAGCGCAAGCTCTTCGCGGCGCGGGTTGTCGCCCGCGGTCACGGCGTAGAGCTTATTTACTCCGAACGATCTGAGATATGCGACGGCGAAGCTGCCGACAGGTCCGAGTCCCTGCACTACAGCGACTGTCTCCGGTCCTATCGGTACGCCCGCCTGAAGCGCGAGCCTGACTGCGTGTACCGCCGTCGGTCCGGGGCACGCGAACGCCGCGGCGACCAGAGGGTCGAGCGCGTCCGGTATTTTTATCAGATTCGACAGCGGCGTGTAGTTCACCTCGGCGTATCCGCCGTACAGATAAGGCGGCTCGTCTATGCTCCCGCCGTTAGTCAGCTGCATATCGACGCAGTTGGCGTCGTCGCCGGTCCTGCACAGCAGGCATTTGCCGCACGGTACGGCGATATCGGCGATAACGTTGTCACCGGCTTTCAGCCCGTATTCCGCGGCTTCCGCCTCGTCGCATCCGGTCAGGCGTCCCACGAATTCGTGGCCGATCACCGTGGGCGGCTGAACGAACAGCGTACCGCGCATGAAATGCAGGTCCGTACCGCAGACTCCGCTTGCGATCAGTTCGCTTCTGCCGTATCCCGCGGGCGTTTCCGTCACTTCGAATTCTCTTACCTCAAACGGGATCCCCGGTCCCGAAAAAATCGCGGCTTTCGCTTTCATAAGTTACTCCTATTCGATATCTATATCAATGTATTTCCCGTATATCTCCGCGGCGTGCTCAACGAGAGCCTTTTCCGGCGGAGGCGTGTTTTTAAATTTATATTCGAGCCCGAGCGCTTCGTATTTCGCCGCGCCGAGCCTGTGGAAAGGCAAAAGCGACGCGCGTCTGCATCCGCACCGCACGATCAGCTCCGCGATCCGCTCGCAGTCTTCGTCGTCCGTATTGACGCCGGGGATGAACGGGATCCGTGCCTTGACGCCGGCGCCGGAAAGCACGAGTCGGCGCAGGTTGTCCGTGACCGTTTCCAGATCTCCGCCGGTCAGATCCGTGAACTTTTCCGCGTCGGCGGTCTTCACGTCGAAATAATATTCGGCAACGAACGGCCGCACGGTCTCGAAATACTCATAAGGGACGCATCCGGCGGTGTCTATAAGCGTATCCACGCCTTTTTCTCCGAGCAGCTTTGCCAGTCCGGCGACGCCTTCCGCCTGAAGCATCGGTTCTCCTCCGCTGACCGTGACCCCTCCGCCGCTTTCGCGGTAGAATTCGATATCGCCGCAGACGTCGCGCGCGATCTCTTCGACCGTCATGACGACGCCGTACGTTTTTGTGACGCCGCCGCGGAAGACGAGCGTCTGCGTCCGGGTCGTCGCCGTCTCCGGATTATGGCACCACGGACAGTGAAGATTGCAGCCTTTTAAGAAAACCGTGCTCCGTATCCCGGGCCCGTCGCCAGTCGAAAAGTGCTGTATGTCAGATACGATCAGCTCTTTCATACCGCCTCGTGCTGAGTCCTCGCCAGGATGTCCTCCTGAACCTCCCTGCCGAGCGTGACGTAAAGCGCCGAGAAGCCCGAGACGCGTACGACGAGCGACTGATAGTTCTCCGGGTGATCCATGGCGTCTTTAAGTATCTCGCGTGAGGTCGAGTTTATCTGGATCTCCTGACCGCCGCGCTTGAAATAAACGCGGATGAGCTGCGCGAGCTTCTCGCGCTTGCCGTCCTTGAACGCGGACGGCGAGAATTTCTGGTTCACGACCGTGCCGCAGGCGCAGCGGGTATAATCGGGTTTTGAAACGCTGAGCAGCGTCGAGGTCACGCCGCGCTTGTCGCGGCCGTACGTCGGCGACGCGGCGTCTGACAGCGGGACTCCGGAAAGCCTGCCGTCGGGTGTGGCGCCGATTTCGCGCCCGAAATAGATATTCGAAACGTTCGACGCCATGGCGGTATAGACTCTGCCGCCGTCGTGAGTGCGTTTTCCGTCGAACAAGTCGGACAGATATTCGGTGTAGAACACCGCGTATTTATCGGCGAGATCGTCGTCGTTGCCGTATTTCGGCGCGTCGAGAAGATCCTGCCGCATCTGATCGAATCCCTCGTAATTCGCGCGCAGCGCTTCGGCTATCTGCGAAAGTGTATATTTTTTATCTGTGAAGACGAGTTTTTCTATCGCGGCGAGCGAATCGCTGACGGTGCCGATGCCCATCAGGACCGCGCCGTGCGAAGACCTGTATTTACTGCCGCCCATATTTATATCGAGTCCGCGGTCGATGCAGAAATCGCAGAAGCACGATAGAAACGGCGCCGTATAGTTCTCCGGATCCGCGACGGACGAGACGCCGTGCATCCATGCGGTGTAATCATCCGCGGCTTTTTTCAGCTTCGCTTTGTAGATTTGCATAAAGCCGTCCATATCGGTGATGCCGTCCCGTTCGGGTCCGTCATCGAGTATGACCGAAAGCATCGGATTTATCGGGTCGAAACGTCCGTCCACCCACGGCGGCTGTTTGCCGGTGAGGAAATTCTCGATACATCCGACCATGCAGTAGTCGCGGACGTCCTCGAGTTCGTAGCCGTGATGCAGAAGCGCTTTCATATTTACCGTGTCGTTCATCAGCGCGGGATAACCGAGGCCCGTGCCTATGACTTTCAGACATTCGTCGAGGAATCTGTCCGGCGCGTCCTCGCATACGCGTGCGGACAGGTTCGGGCCGGGCAGGTTCACGTCGCGCACGGCGTGTATCACGCAGTAGGTCAGCCCGTTCACCGCGCATACGCCGTCGCGGTCGACACCGCCGATGCAGATGTTGACGACGTCGTCGAAGCCGCGGAGCCTGTTCTCGCAGATCTTCATGAAGACGTTCGCCAAAAGTTCCGTCGCAAACTCGTCGTCGAGCGCGCCGCGTTTAACGTCGGCCTCGTACAGCGGGTATAGATACTGATCTATCCTGCCGAGCGCCATCGCGTATCTGCCTTCGCTGACGAAACAGTTGTGTATCATCCAGACGAGCTGCAGGCCCTGCGCGAACGTCTGCGGCGCGCCGGCCGTCAGCGCCTCGCAGTTGTTTGCGATAAAGCGCAGATTATTATCGTCGTACCCCTCCTCGCCGATAAGCGAGCGGGCTTTTTTTGCGTAAAGATGCAGTTTGATTATAAGCGCCGCAAGCGTTGCTTTCATGCTCGAAAGGAAGTCGAGCTTATCCGGCTCGTCTTTATGCTCATCCATCGACCGCTCGATATGCGCGATCATGCCGGGGACGCCCTCGCTCACCGCCGTGCGGTAGTCGGCGGCGAAATGGTCGCCGTTCGTGCCGAACCAGCGCTCGGGATACCTGGTCATCCACTGCGTGACGGTTTCGCGGTCTTCATCCGAGGCGACGACGAAATACGGTCTGATGCTGCCCGCGATCAGATCGTTTTTGTATATGAAGGGCTGCGGGATCATAAAGAGCGCTTCAAGGCCGTCCGCACGCCTGCCCGACGGCGTGGTGAGGGATCCGGCGGCGTATCCCTTGCATCTGAAATAATTCGGGAAGAATTCTCCTTCGACCGGAGCCTTAATCTCTTCCCGCAGTGCGTTTACGTTATTCACGAACTACCTCTCTTTCTTTCACCGCGCGCGGCGGCGCGGCTCTGCGGCGTATTCGTTATCCGTTATCATTATATCATACCGCTTTTCGCGTTTTCAATAGATATTGTAAAATCCTTCTTGACAAAATTAAAATAATGCGTTATAATAAAGTGACAACCGGAGGCGCGATATGAAAGAACCCGAACTCAGAACGATACCGACCGTCGTGTTTGCGCACAAATTCTCGACGGACAAGCATCACGTAGTGCTCGAATCGCCTTATCACATAGTGGAGATAACGGGCGTGCTGGAAGGCTCGCTGACGGTCAGGCAGAACGGCGTGACCGAGCAGGCGGACCCCGGCGACATAATAACGAATTTCTACAGATCGCCGCTTTACGTCGACACGGACAAATTTCATATACATCAGACGGTCTGCTTCGGGTTCGACCCGGTCGAGCCGTTTTACGGGATCCCGCTCGTCACGCACGCGGAGCGCGGGACGGCGCAGATCATGAGGCTGATCGGCGATATAATCCGCGTCCGCACGCTTTACCCGGAAAAGACGCTGCGCGCCTCGGGGCTGTTTATGCAGCTTCTCGGTGAGCTGTGCGGCTGCAATGAGCAGGACAGCGCCGCGTCGCCCGGCGACAGACTTTACGTCAAGCGAGCGAAAGAGTACATTTTCGAGCACATAACCGAGCCGATAATGCAGAAAAACGTCGCCTCGCACTTAGGCATCACGCCGGAATATCTCTGCACGATATTCAAAAAGACCGACGGGCGCTCCGTCATCCGTTTCATAAACGAGCTGAAGTTAGAGAACGTGCGGAACCTCATGGAGACGCGGAACATCCCGCTGTGGCAGGCGGCGGCGCAGTACGGGTTTTTCGATCCCAACTACGTAAGCAAGCTCTATAAAAAATACTACGGACACAACGTCACGAACCAGAGCAGAAAGATAAAATGACGCAAAAGATCCGACGGCAAGGAGTAGAATAACAAATGAAGATCCCGGAATTCAAGACGATGCCGACCGTCATTTTCGCCCACAAGCTGACGGCCGAAAACCATCACGCCTGGCTCGAATGGCCCGAGGGAGCGCTCGAGATCTCGGCGATAATTGAGGGATATATCGACGTCAGCACGAAAGACCACAAATACGGGCGCGTCGTCTCCGGCGACATATTGACGAATTATCACAAGGTGCCGCTCCGCGTCGACACGGACGCGCATCACGTCCACCTCACCACGGCGTTCACGTTCGACACCGCGGAGTCTTTTGAGGAGATACCGCTGATAACGCGTGCCGAGAACGGAACGTCGCAGATAATAAGACTGCTGAACGAGATAATCCGCGTGCATACGCTGTACCCCGACGACACGCTGCGCACCACCGGTCTGTTTTTACAGATGCTCGGTGAGCTTTGCATGTGCGGAGAGGGCTCGAGCGCCTGCTCACCCGGCGACAGGCTTTACGTCAAGCGCGCGAAAGAGTATATCTACGAGCATATAACGGAGCCCGTGATGCAGAAGAACGTCGCCTCTCACCTGGGCATAACGCCGGAATATCTGTGCACGATATTCAAGAAGACCGACGGGCGGTCGGTGATCCGTTTCATAAACGAGGTCAAGCTCGACAACGTCAGAAACCTCATGGAAACGCGCAACATACCGCTGTGGCAGGCGGCGGCGCAGTACGGATTCTCCGATCCGAACTACGTGAGCAAGCTTTACAAGAAGTATTACAACGAGAATATCACGCATCACAAAAGAAAAATGACCTGAATCGGCACGTTTTTGCCGTTTTGTATTGACAAATACGAACAAACGGTTTAAAATATACGCGGGCATCCGTGTAATATCCGTATCAAATCACAGATAAGACGCAAAAGGAGAAGAAAATGGGAATACTGTCTAAACTGTTCGGCGGTAACAAGGACGCCGAGAACAAAGCGATGGAACTGCTGAAAGCCCTGGCGGACGCCAAGGCCGAGGAGAAGAAGAAAGCTCCCGAGCAGAAACAGGAAGAGGCGCCGAAGCCGCAGCAGGCCGCCGCGCCCGAGCCCGAAGAGGATCCCGGTCCCTCCGGTTTTTCGTGGGGCGAGAGGATGCCCGCCGAGGAGAACCAGTACAACTACAAGGGCACCTGGCAGGAATATTTCGAACATATCTTCCGCGACGATTTCCCGCAGTATCAGTACAGCGCGGACTACCGTCCGGGCGGCAAGCGCGTCGTTTACACGCTCAGCAGCGGCGGCGCGACGGTCTGCATAGTGGAAGTCATGCACGCGGGAAGCGACTCGAAGAAGCTGCGTGAGAGATGCCGCAATAACGGCGTCCCGTACACTCGCTTCTATCACAATTACGACGGCTGGTGGAACACCCGCGAATACGTGGTGACGCGTATCAAACAGGCCATCGGCTGACAAAATCAGCAAAAAAAGCAGAGAGAGGATGCCCTGTGCGCCTGCGGCGGACCCGGCACGGACTTTTGCAGCGCTTCGCAGGCAGCCTGTCCGCGTACGGCCCGGTACATCCCGTAATTTTACGGGCTTTAACGTCTCCTCTTTCTGCTTTTTTGATTTGCAAAAAGGAAACCTTTCATGTCCCTGCTTGACAAGCTGAGCGATCCGCCCGTATGGGAGCGGTTCTATGAATACAAGACGTCGCTTGCGGCGCCGAAGGCGGCGGTGAAAGAACTGCGCGCGTTCATAGACGAAAAAGCGTATCTGCCGGTATGCGAAACGATCCGGGCCGGCGGTGTTTTTCCGCTGCCGAAAAAATCGGTGATAAGCAAGCTCGGCTCGGACAAGAAACGCACGGTATATACTTATCCGTACGCCGAGAACATGACGCTGAAGCTGCTGACGTATCTGCTTCTCCGTAATTACGACGGGCTGTTCTCCGGAGGGCTTTATTCGTTCCGCCCGGGCAGGACGGCGAAGGACGCCGTGCGGCGGCTGATCAGGGCGACGCGCCCCGGGATGTATCACTACAAGGTCGACATCCACGATTATTTCAATTCCGTGCCGGTCGAAAAATTCCTGCCGCGGCTCTGCGCGGCGACGCAAGACGATCCGGCGCTTTTCGCGTTTCTGTCTTCCCTGCTTCTTGAGCAGCGCGTGACGGACAAGGGCGCGGTGATAACCGAGCGCAAGGGCATAATGGCAGGCACGCCGCTCGCCTCGTTTTACGCGAACCTGTATCTGTGCGACCTCGACCGTCACTTCGAGGACGCGGGCGTGCCGTACGCGCGGTACTCGGACGATATTATCGTGTTCGATAACGACGAGGAAAGCGTCGCGCGCCACGCGGAATACATAAAATCGTATCTGAGTGACCGCGGGCTGACCGTCAACCCGAAGAAAGAGAGCTTCGGCGCCCCGGAGGGCGGGTTCACGT
Source organism: Clostridia bacterium (assembly GCA_017619885.1). GTDB lineage: Bacteria > Bacillota > Clostridia > Oscillospirales > CAG-272 > UBA1248. Next base: position 9,748 of record JAFZRM010000064.1, read on the forward strand.
TCCTCGGCTTCATCTGCCGAGGAGGAGTCGTGGACATCGCGCCGGCGACGGTGACGAAGCTGAAACAGAAGATGCGGCGCAAGGCGCGCGCGCTGCAGCGCTGGCGCAAGCGCAGCGACTCAGACCCGGAGCGCGCGGCGGCAGCGTTCATCCGCGTTTTCAACCGGAAGCTGCTCGACGATCCGCAGGACAACGAGCTGACGTGGAGCTGCTGGTTCTTCTCCGTGATAAACACGACGAAGAGCCTTCACGAAATCGACGTCTACGCGCAGGAGTGCATCAGGTATCTGATCTCGGACAGCCGCGGAAAAGCGCGCTTCCGCGTCAAATACGGCGACATGAAAGCGCTCGGATACAAAAACCTCGTGCACGAATACTACGAATACGAAAAAAACGCCGCGGAAAAACAGAGCGGCACGGATATAAAGGACGGATTTGATAATGAGATCGTTTGACGGAAAAGAACTGTATACTTACCTCTGGGACGACGTCGACTCGCCGCGCGGCGTGGTACAGCTCTGCCACGGGATGTGCGAGCATCTGGGCAGATACGACGACTTTGCGAAATATCTGAACAGAAACGGCTTCATCGTCTTCGGCGACGATCACAGAAGCTACGGAAGAACGGACAACAACTCCGGATACTGCGACGGCGAATACGTCGGAGACACGGTGAAGGACCTCGTCTTCATAAACGATTATCTGAAAAAGGAATACGGCCTGCCCGTCGTATTTTTCGGCCACAGCTACGGAAGCGTGCTCGGGCAGAGGTTCGTCCAGCTCGGCACCGGCATAAAATGCGCGGTGCTGACCGGCACGCTCACGGTGCCGCACGCGCTGTGCCGGCTCGGTCAGGGAGTCATGGCGCCGATAAAAGCCGTGGCGCCGCACGCCGGCGCGCCGCTGGCAAGCGCGAAATTCGAGGACGAGGCGGAGGCGCCCGGATCTTTTCTGACGAAAGATATAGAGATCCGAAAGCAGTACGACGAAGACCCGCTCTGCGGCGGAAAATCGTCTTTGAAATACTACTACGGCTTTATGAAGCTCATGGGCGACGCGTCGAAAAAAGCGAACCTGCAGGCGATCCCGGACGATCTGCCCGTCGGCATATTCAGCGGAGCCGAAGACAGCATCGGCAAGTACGGCAAAGGTCCGACGACGCTGTACAACACTTACAGAAAATACGGCAAAAACGCGTATCTGAAGCTTTACGAAAACGACCGCCACGAGATCCTAAACGAAACCGACCGCGGCGTCGTTTACGCCGATATTCTTGAATTCATAAGTGAACATATAAGCTGAATTCGCCCTGTCGGGCGAGCTGAATTGACCTGCGGTCAGCTGAATTTGCTTCGCAAGCTGAATTCGCTTGACGGCGAGCTGAATTGACCTTCGGTCAGCTAAATTTGCTTCGCAAGCTAAATTCGCCTGACGGCGAGCTAAATTGACCTTCGGTCAGCTAAATTTGCTTCGCAAGCTAAATTCGCCTGACGGCGAGCTGAATTGACCTGCGGTCAGCTGAAATTGCTTCGCAAGCTGAATTCGCCCTGTCGGGCGAGCTGAAGGAGGCGAATTAAATTCAGCTTCTATACAAAAACCCGAGAGTTTTATTCGAATAAAAAAACGCTGCGACGCTTTCCGTAATCGAACGTCGCAGCGGATTTTTTATCGGTTTCGTTTTATCGTCACTGCTTCGATGACGCTTTGACGAACGATCCGAAAAGCGCGTCGGAGCAGGGGTCGGTGGAATGCGTGAATTCGGGGTGCCACTGAACGAGCGTGATATAGCGGTCGCCGGTGCTCTCGAGCGCCTCGATCACGCCGTCCTCGGCTCTCGCGCTGATAACGAGCCCCGGCGCGGGATCCTTCACCGCCTGATGATGGAACGAATTCGTCCTGACTTTGTCTCCGATCAGCGCGTTAAGCCGCGTGCCGGGTACGACAAAAACGTCGTGCGTCGGCTCCGTCGCCGGCGCGCTCTGGCTGTGGCGGACAGCCCCCGGCAGCTGCGCCGGGATATCCTGATAAAGCGTGCCCCCCATTCCGACGTTGACGCTCTGAATGCCGCGGCAGATGCCGAGTATCGGCTTGCCGGAGTCTAACACGTATCCGATCGCCGTCATCTCGAGCGTGTCGCGCACCTCGTCGGTCTCGACGGTATCGTTGAGTATTTCTTCATTATAATACGACGGGGCGACGTCGACGCCGCCGGTGAACAAAAAGCCGTCGGATATCGCGCACATCTCCTTTAGCGCCGCCGCGTCCGTGTTCATCGGCACGACGAGCGGCAGTCCGCCGTGGCAGCGCACGGCGTCGGTGTATCTGACGCTGACGGCGGAAAGGTCGTCTCTCCTCGTCGGGAATATCAAAATTACAGGTCTTTTCATTTGTCTCTCCGGGATATTTTTTGCTATTGTACCACCCTTGCGTCGATTTTTCAAGTATTTGGCCGCAAATTGTGATAAAACGTTACGGTGCGTTAATATCCCTTTACCTTTTATATATTACAATGATAGTGAAAGAATGTGAGGCCATTATGTTTGAACTGCCTTTTGAAATAGATCACGTACTGAATAAGCTCAACGAAAGCGGATACGAGGCGTATCTCGTCGGCGGCGCCGTGCGCGATATGATCATGGGAAAGCCCGCGCACGACTACGACGTAGCGACCTCGGCGACGCCCGAAGAGACGGAAGCGGTCTTCGACGGTTACAGAGTCGTCGAGACCGGCGTCCGCCACGGCACCGTGACGGTGATAGTCGGCGAATACCCGGTCGAGATAACGTCGTTCCGCCGCGAATCCACGTATTCCGACGGACGTCATCCCGATATCGTCACCTTTTCGCGCCGTCTCGAGGACGATCTCGGCAGGCGCGACCTGACGGTCAACGCCGTCGCCTATTCGCCGAAGACCGGCTGTGTCGACCCGTTCGGCGGCATAGCCGATATTGAAAAAAGAATAATCAGATGCGTAGGCGACCCGAACGAACGGTTCGCCGAGGATCATCTGCGTCTGCTTCGAGCGATGCGGTTCTCTTCCGTGCTCGATTTTGCGATCGACGAAGACACGCGCGCGGCGATCCACGAAAACCGCGCGTACATAACGACCGTCTCGAACGAGCGCGTGTTTTCCGAGCTGTGCCGCCTCGTCTGCGGCGTCAACGCGAAAAGCATACTCCACGAATACAGCGACGTCATCTTCCTGCTGATCCCGGAACTCGCGGTCCAGAAGGGCTGCGAGCGCGAATACGGCGACAACGGGCGCGACCTGTACGAACACACGGTCAACTGTCTGTCGTACACCGAGCCGCTTCTGCATCTGCGCCTCGCGGCGCTGCTGCACGACACGGTGAAGCCGTCGGGCGCCGACGAAACGGACGTCTGCCGCATCCGCGACACGATCGCGGGCAACGTCCTGCGCCGTCTGCGCTGTTCCGCAGCGCTCACGTCGTCCGTGTGCCGGCTGATACGGTACAACGACGTGCCGGTAGATCACAACGACATGGTCGGGCTGAAGCGCCTCGCCTCAAAAGTCGGCATAAAGACGATGAAGGACGTGATGAAGCTGAAGCGCGCGGACGTGCTCGCGGAGGATCCGCGGCACTATTACCGGTTAAACGATCTCAACGCCGCGTACGACGCGCTGTGTGAGATCGAGGAAAACGGCGTGGCGCTCAACGTCCGCGACCTCGCGATCGGCGGCGACGACATAAAAGCGCTCGGAGTCAGGCCCGGTCCGGTCATCGGGCGGCTGCTGCGTGCGGCGCTCGACGGCGTTATATCCGGCGAGGTGAACAACGAGAAAGCCCCGCTTCTCGCCTACGTGTCGGAAAAGCTGTCCGAAAACGCCTGAAAAAGGGCAAAAAAATCCATATTTTTTTGAAATTACTATTGCTTTTTTCAAACGATTGTGATATAATGACTCTGCTTATCCGGTTGCGGGGCTCTTTTTTGCCCGCATAACGGTTGATATTTTACAAGATATTACTTTTGGAGGAACATAATGGAAGTCTTAAATATCATACTTGCAGTTTTACTTATAGCGCTTGCGATCGCTCTGATCGTATTCGTGCTGTTCCAGACCGGCGGCCGTTCGAACAAACTCTCGCAGGCCATCTCCGGCGGCAGCCCGGAAAACTACACCGGCAAGAACAAGCAGCGTTCGAAGGATAAAAAGCTTGCAAAGGTCACCACCGTACTCGCGATAGCGTTCGCGGTCGTCGTCATAGTATTCGCGCTTCTGATGAACTATCAGCACAACCATCCGTCGAACGGCGGCAGCACCACGACCGAAGCCGAAGTAACTACCGAGGCCGACGCCACCACCGAGGCGGAAGCCACCACCGAAGCGGAAGCCACCACCGAAGCCGAAGCGGTAACGACCGAGGCTGAGGAAGTCACCACGGAAGCCGCGGCTGAATGATCAATCACACATACTGATCGGCACTTCGGTGCCGATCTTGTGTATTATGGGAAAAATGTCAAAGAAAAAAGTCAAACTTCTGAAAAAAGCAAACGCGAGGAACCGCGCGAAAAAGAAACTCGCCGTCAGGACTTACACCGGCGTGTTTTCGTCGACTCGCGACGGCTACGGCTTCATCACCGCAGACGAGGAATACCGCGATAAGTTCGGCGCAGACGTTTTCGTGCCGGCGCGTCACGTAAAGGACGCCGTGACCGGCGACCGCGTGAAATTCGTGACGGATCTGTACAACGGCAAGCCGGAGGCGCATATAACGGACGTGATCTCGCGCGGCACCGTAACGTTTACCGGCGTTTACAGATACGTTAACCGGCGCGAAGGCAACAGGCTGACCGTGCGTCACGTCGTGATCCCGGACGATAAAAAGCTGTGCTTTGACACGCTGATACCGCCGAAGCATCTGTCCGACGCGCACGACGGCGACAAAGTCCTGTGCGAGATAACGTCATACCCCGACACGACGAACCAGATACCGGCGCACGGGATAATACTGCGCAGCTACGGGAGCGCGGAAGAGCTGTACCCGAACGTCTTCGCCGCGCTCGACGCCGCGGGCGTGCGCACGCAGTTCCCGCAGGCGGTGAACGAGCTTGCAGACAGTCTCGCAAAACGCCGCGTGCTCGTCAAAGACAGGCTCGATCTGAGGGGAGAGCGCATTTTCACGATAGACGGCGCGAACTCAAAGGACATGGACGACGCGATCTCCATCAAACGCGACGGGGACGGCTTCGTGCTCGGCGTCCACATCGCCGACGTGTCCGATTACGTGACGCACAATTCCGCGCTTGACGAGGAAGCATATCTGCGCGGGACGAGCATTTACTTCGCCGACCGCGTCATACCGATGCTGCCGCAGTCGCTGTCGAACGGCGCCTGCTCGCTGAATCCCGGTGTCAACAGATACGCGCTGTCGGCGTTCATAAGCATCAATGCGAACGGCGAGATCACGGACTGCCGCGTTTCGGAAAGCGTTATACGGTCCGCGGTGCGCGGCGTATATTCCGAGGTCAACGACGTGATCGGAAAAGGTACGGACAGCCGGTTTTACAAAAAATACGCCCCCGTGCTCGGAGACGGCGGACTTGAAGATATCCTCGCGCTTTACGAGGCGCTCTGCAAAAAATCCGCGAAGCGCCACGCGCTGCAGCTCGAATCCGCAGAGGTCGGATTTGAGATCGGCGGGGACGGCGAGGTCACCGATGCTTTTATAGAAGAGCGCGGTGTGAGCGAGCGTATCATCGAGCAGTTCATGCTTGCGGCGAACGAAGGCGTAGCTTCCCTTCTCAAGGAAAGAGGCCTCCCCTGCGTTTACCGCGTGCACGGCTCGCCGGATACGGAAAAGCTGAAGGCGCTGAAAGCCTTTGCGGACTCGATCGGCGTCAACAGCGCCGCGCTTTGCGGCGACGAGATAGATCAGGCGGCGATAGACAGATTTTTATCAGAAGCCAAAAAAGCGGGAAAAGGCGAGATCCTGTCCTATATGGTCCTGCGCTGTATGATGAAAGCGAAATACGATCCGGAGGCGGCGCCGCATTTCGGGCTCGGCGCGAAATGCTACTGCCATTTCACCTCTCCGATCCGCCGTTATCCCGATCTTGTTGTACACAGGATCATAAAGACGCTTTTACTGCGCGAGGGCGCGGGCAGGGACAGGCAGCTGCGGTCGTACGCTTATAAAGCGGCGGATCGCAGCAACGACTGCGAGGACACGGCGACGAAGCTCGAGCGCGATATGGACGATCTGTACATGGCTTCGTTCATGAAAGACAAGATCGGCAAAAAATACGACGCAGTTGTGACCGGAGTCACGCAGTACGGGTTCTTCGCGCGGACCGAGTTCGGCGCCGAGGGCTTCGTCCGCCTCGGTGCGGTCGGCACGGAATATATCGCCGCCATCTCGATGATCAGAACGGCGGGTAAAACGTACCGGCCGGGCGACGCGGTGAAAGTTTCGGTATCCGAGGTCAGCTTAAGCGGAAGGCGCATAGATTTCAATACGGTGTAATACGTAAACGTTAAACGGGGAGTGATCTCCCCGTTTTTGTTTTGGAAAGAGGTGTCGCTGAGCGACGTTCGGTCCGCTTCGCACATTGGGGATTCCCCGCCCCCTCTCCGTGAACCCCCGCCGCTCTCCAGTTCGCGGCGGGGAACCCCTACTGCGGGACGAATCGCGCGCTTCGCGCTTGGGGGCTCCCCTCCCCCCACTCCGTGAACCCCCGCCGCTCTCCGGTTCGCGGCGGGGAACCCCGGCCCCGCCCCCAAACCCCCGCCTCCCCCC
>JAFZRM010000065.1 GCA_017619885.1 Clostridia bacterium
CACGCCTTGCTCTATCTTTATTTCGTCATATCGCACATCTTTTCCTTGACAACCGACAGGTTGCCTGCGAAAAATCTATACGATCTGACGAAAAAATCTACTTCGCAATCCGCACACCCGAATTGTGCGGTGTCGCCCTAACTGACGAATCAAAAAATCAGTCAGCTCTTTATTCTCGGATAATTCGGTTTTGTTGCCAAAACGTTGCCAAACGCGATTCTGAAGGACGAAAACCCTTTCAATAAGGCGGTGAAACCGCCGTCATTCAAGCGCGCAGCGCTTATATATCAACGGGTCTGACGGTCCCGGGCATTATTCAAACTCGATGGTCGCGGTCGGCTTCGGCGTGAGGTCGAACAGCACGCGGTTGACGCCCTCGACCTCGCTTGTGATGCGCGCGGTGATGTGCTCAAGCAGCTCGAAGGGGACGTTCTCGACCGTGGCGGTCACGGCGTCGCGCGTGTTGACGGCGCGGATGATGACCGGCCACGCATAGGTGCGCTTGCCGTCTTTAATACCGGTGGCGCGCATATCGGGCACGACGGTGAAATACTGCCAGACCTTGCCCGCAAGGCCGTTTTTCGCGAACTCCTCGCGCAGGATCGCGTCGCTCTCACGCAGCGCCTCGAGCCTGTCTCTTGTGATCGCGCCGAGGCAGCGCACGCCGAGACCGGGACCGGGGAACGGCTGACGGTAGACCATGTTGTCGGGCAGACCGAGCGCCTTGCCGACCATGCGTACCTCATCCTTATAGAGCAGCTTGACGGGCTCGACGAGCTCGAACTGCAGGTCCTCGGGCAGACCGCCCACATTGTGGTGCGCCTTGACGCCCGCGTCGCTCTCGAGAATATCGGGGTAAATCGTGCCCTGCGCGAGGAACTCGATGCCCTCGAGCTTGCGCGCCTCTTCCTCAAAGACCTTGATGAACTCCGCGCCGATGATCTTGCGCTTCGTCTCGGGCTCGTCCACGCCCGCAAGCTTATCGAGGAAGCGGTCCACCGCGTCCACGTAAATGAGATTCGCGTTCATCTCGTCGCGGAAGACTTTGACGACCTGCTCGGGCTCGCCCTTGCGCAGAAGACCGTGGTTGACGTGCACGCACACGAGATTCTGACCGATCGCGCGGATCAGCAGCGCCGCGACGACGGAAGAATCCACGCCGCCGGAGAGAGCGAGCAGGACCTTCTTATCGCCGACCTGCTCTTTGATCTCGGCGATCTGCTCGGCGATGAACGCCTCGGCAAGCTCCGGCGTAGTGATGCGTTCCATGGTTTCGGGTCTTACGTTTGACTGCATGATTCATTCCTCCGATATCTTTTTTTAGTATTCTATCACAGCTTTTTGTATTTTTCAATTCCCGGGATAAAGAAAAATATAATTATTCGTCCCGCCCGGGCTTCCCTTGACTTTTCCCCGCGGGAAATCTATAATGGCAGAGAAAGGAACCGGCGCTGAATTGCCGGGATAAATGAGCTTTTCGGGGACCGGATATCCGAAAAGGCAACTCGTTTCCCCGCCGCAGAACATAAAACCGGAGGAATCCATATGCTGTACAGATTCAAAATCATCTTTTGTCTTTTTCAGGCGCTTCTTTTGCTGATCTCGTCGTTTTCGGCTTACGATTCCGGATTCAAGCTCAAAACGGACCGGGCGGCGATGGCGCTCACGGGCGTGACGGATATTTCGTTTGATACGATCGACGCGGACGGAATGAAGGTCTCCGACGCGGAAAAACAGCGCTGCCGCGACTGGTTCGACGCGAATATCCGCACGGTTGGCGCACCCGCCTATGATCTCACCGCGGGCGGCAAACGCCTGCGCTCGCACCTTGCCGACTGGGAGATCACGGTCGGCGACGAAAGCGCAATCGGCGCTGTGCGCCGCGGCGACAAGACGACCTGTATTTCGCTCAAGCACAAAAAAAGCGCCCTGACCGCGACGGTCGAGGCGACGATCTACGAGGACTTCGCGACCTGCGAATGGACGGTATACATCCAAAACGACGGCGACGAAAACTCCCCGGTCGTCAGGGAATTCTATGCCGCCGACTGCACGCTCGAGACCGGGCTTTCCGACGTCTATTTCAGCAAGGGGAGCGATCCCGCGGCGGACGATTTCGAGCTGACGCTGTCCTCCGTCAGTCTCACGCCGATGACCTTCAACGCCAACGGCGGCAGAAGCGCCTCGTGGCTGCCCTATTTCAACGTCCGCGGCGAAAACTTCGGCTTCGTGACCGCGACGGGCTGGACCGGGCAGTGGCGCGAGACCCTGCGTCAGACGGCGAAGGGCGTTCATATCACCGCGAAGCAGGAGTATTTCAGCGGTTACCTCACCCCCGGCGAGACCGTGCGCTCGCCGCTCGTGTCGCTCACGTTCTACGAGAACGATAACGCGCTCAAGGGCTTCAACACCTTCCGAAACTGGGAGAGCGCCTGCGTTTACACCGAGAGCGCTTTCCCGCTGACGACGACCGGCCTTGCGAACGAGTTCGACCGGCGCGGTACGGAGGAATATATCGCGCAGATCAACTCCTTACCCGAAGAGGTCTGCAGCGAGGCGGATTTCCTCTGGCGCGACGCGGGCTGGTACCCGATCAAAAACGACTGGTACGACAGCGTCGGCACCTGGAAGCCCGATCCCGACCGCTTCTCGGAGGGCTTCGCGCCGATCTCCGAGGCAGCCGAGGCGCGCGGCATGAAGCTGCTGCTCTGGTTCGAGCCGGAGCGCTGCTGCGAGGGCACCGAGGTCTACGAGGAATGCAAGCTTCACGAGGGCTGGCTGATCGAGGTCGGCGACGCGAACCGGAATATGGTCAACCTCGCGAACGACGACGCCTGCGCCTATCTCGGCGCGCTGGTCGCGAACGCGCTGAAAGAGAACAAGGTCGGCCTTTACCGGCAGGATTTCAACTTTTCCCCGCTTGAGTTATGGCGCAAGGCGGACAAGACGCTTTTCGGCGGCAGAACGGGCTTTGAGGAAAACCACTACGTCACGAACCTGTACAAGTATCTCGACACCCTGCTCGAGGTCAACCCCGGTCTGATCATCGACAATTGCGCCAGCGGCGGCAAGCGGCTCGATCTTGAGATGTCCCGCCGCAGCATCCCGCTCTGGCGCTCGGATTACAACTGCATGACCGCCGACGGAAGACTGCCCGACGACGTGGCGGAAGCGACCCAGTCCATGACCTACGGCGTCTCGTTCTGGCTGCCGCTGCACGGCACGGGCATCGGCGGCGAGGGCGGCGAATACCGCGCCCGTTCCGCGATGGTCCCCTGCGCGCAGACGGTGATCGGCTACCGCTTCGTGCGCGGCTCGATGGCGAAAAATTATTATCCTCTGATCTGGGGCGCGCGCGACCTCGACAAATTTCTTGCGATGCAGTACGGCGACGCGGATTCCGGCACGGTGCTGATCTACAAGCGGGAAAAGGTCGGCGAGGACGTGTGCCGTATTACGCTGAACGGGCTTGATCCCGCAAAAGAATACGAGGTCTTCGACGACGATCATCACGAGTCCGTCACGGTGAAAACGGGCGAAGAATGGATGCGCGAGGGCTTTGATTTCCCGATCCCCGAAACGCCGAAGGCGGCGATCCTGATCTATCGCGCCGTCGGATAAGCGCGCGTCCGGTCGTTTCGGACATCATTTTAACAGGATATAGAAACAAGACGCCGAAAAGCGCTCAAAGCTTTCGACGTCTTGATTTTTTTATTCTCCGCGCTCAACGCGGCGGTTGATCCTCCGCATTTGCGCAGATTTCAGATACGTTCACGCCCGAGGTTTATACCGTCGCGGCGATCATCTTATCGGGCTGCGGCTCGAGACGGGCGGAGATACGCAGGATCGAGCGGGCGTCGCCGGCCTTGATCTTGCCGTCTTCATTCGCGTCGGCAAGCAGCAGCTGCAGGTCGGAAAGCTTTTCAAGCTTTGCCGCCGCTCTCAGCGCGAGACGCGCGTCAGAGGACTTGATCTTGCCGTCCATATTCACATCGCCGAGCTGATAGGATACCTTGGGTTCGGTAACGCCGGGATCCGTCTGCGAGGGAACCGACGGAACGGTCGCGCCCGTTGAAGGAACCGTGAGATTCGTCGAGGGTACGCCGGGCGTCGTGGGTTCCGTTGCGGGCGCTTCGGTCGTCGGAGCTTCGGTCGTGGGAGCCTCCGTAGTCGGAGCTTCGGTCGTCGGGGCTTCGGTGGTCGGGGCTTCCGTAGTCGGGGCTTCCGTAGTCGGGGCTTCCGTAGTCGGGGCTTCCGTGATCGGAGCTTCTGTCGAGGGAGCTTCGGTTGTCGGTTCCTCGGTTGTCGGCTCTTCGGTTGTCGGTTCCTCGGTTGTCGGTTCTACCGTGATCGGAGTTTCCGTGGTCGGAGTTTCCGTAGTCGGAGTTTCCGTAGTCGGAGTTTCCGTAGTCGGGGCTTCCGTAGTCGGGGCTTCCGTGGTCGGGGCCTCGGTCGTGGGCGGCTCTGTCGGCGGTTCGGTCACGGGCGGCTCGGTCGTGATCTCCACATAGGAGGAACCGGGCTTATCACGCTGTACTTCTTCCGCACCGCAGACCGAGCATTTCCACTTCGGCGTGCCCCAGATATTCGTTCCGTTCTGCTCCCAGATGTGGGCGTTTGCGTCGGAATAGGCGAATTCTTCCTCAAATCCGCAGACCGCGCAGGCGTGACGCTTCACTCCTTCTTCGCGGCATGTGGCGGATCTGATCACTTCTTCATTCTGCCATGTATGACCGAGCGCGGGGATTTCCTCTGTCTCGGAATGTTTTTTGCTGTTTCTGCAATATCTGACCCTGCTGCCGGGATTCACGCAGTCGGGCTCGGTAACGATCTTCCACTCGCCCCAATCATGGCCGAGGGGAGCAAGCTCGGAACCGGAGGTCACGATTTTTCCGCAGGCGTCGCAGACCGTGTCGCCGGTGTAGCCCGCTTTCTCACAGGTCGCCTTTTTCCCGTTTTCGATATGCGTCGCGTAATCGGCATGGTTATCCGGATCGATCGCAACAGCCTCTTTCTTCTCCGCGCCGCAGACC
>JAFZRM010000066.1 GCA_017619885.1 Clostridia bacterium
CACCCCCAAACCCCCTGTTCCCCTCCCGGGAACCCCCACCGCTGTTCGCGGCGGGGAACCCCGGCTCCCACAAGTCGCGTGCGCGACTTGAGGGGCCGCGCGATCCTTCTCGTTTGCGCAAGCAAACATATCGTGTCCGTCTTTGACGCACATTTCGAACAGCCCGCAAGGGCTAGTCCGTAAGGGCTATATTTCGTATATTCCGCAAGGAATATATATCGACATGACAACGAGTCGATATATCGTCTTACGACGATTCGATATGTTTTGCTTATCGCAAAACTCGAGATACGCGCCGCACAGCGTCGCGTTCGATATGGCTTCGCCGAGATAGGTTGTAGGGGTCGGCGCCCTCGACGACTTGCCACCCATGGGAGGACGTCGGGAGCAAGCCCCCGCCCTACGGTCAAAAAGCCCCAATCAACATTGAAACCGGCAGGAGGATCCTCCCGCCGGTTTTGCGTCATATTGTTTATCAGGCTCCGAGCAGTATTCTCGCCGTGTCGTACGCATTTTCCGCCAACGCGTCCGCGTGCGACAGCTCCTCTCTCGTACTGTAACCGTACAGAGCGCCGATCGTGTACAGACCGTTCTTTTTTCCGCCGTCGATATCGTAAGCCCTGTCGCCCGCCATAACGGAGGAGGCGGGGTCTTTTATGCTCAGCATATCGAGCGCGATCGATATGATCTCAGCCTTGTCGTCGCGGCTGCCGTCGAGCGCGGCGCCGGATATGCAGGAAAGATACCTGTCAAACCCGAAATGCGCGGCGATCTTTTCAGCGAAAACGTCCGGTTTCGCGGTCGCCAGCGCGATCTTGAATCCCGCGCCGGACAGGGCGGCGAACGCCTCCGTTATCCCGTCGTAAAGCTCGCATTCAAAGATTCCCGTCGGTCTGTAATACTCTCGGTAATACGCCACAGCCTTTTCCGCGTCGGATGCCGAAAGCCCGAAATACTTTGAAAACGATTCGCGCAGCGGCGGTCCGATAAAGCAGTACAATTCTTTTCTGTCCGGCGGCTCGATATCGAATTTCCGCAGAGCGTACATGACGGAGTTCGTTATGCCGATACCGGGATCGGTGACTGTGCCGTCGAGATCGAACAGGACCGCTCTCATAGAGCCTCGACTATCACGCGCTCGAATTCTCTCGCCGTGTCGGCGCCGGCGCCGCCGCCGTCGAGCAGGTTCTTGATATATACCGCGTAGACCTCGTTTGACGGGTCAATGAAGAAATGCGTGCCGTAAGCGCCCGACCAGCCGAAGCAGCCGGGTGACAGAAGCTGATGCTCCGTTTTTTTGTTTATAACGCGCATCGAAAGACCCCACGTCTCGACGTCGGTCTCGGAGTTGAAGAAGGGAAGCGACGGCGTCGCCATCAGCTCGACCGTCTCGGGCTTCAGAATCCTTTTACCGTTGTATTCGCCCTTGTTGTATAACATCGCGGCGAATTTCATATAATCGTCAAGCGTGCCGACCATCCCGGCGCCTGCGGCGTAGTACGAGAGCGGGACGTCGCCGAAAATGGTGTCGCCCATGTCGATCTCGGTTATTTTTCCGTCGCGCGCGTCGTACATTTTCATCAGGCGCGCACGCTGTTCCTTGCTCGGCTTGTACACGGTGTCGTAACAGCCGAGCGGATGAAGGATATTGTCGAGCACGAACTGCTCGAAATCCATGCCGGACGTGAGCTCGACGATATAAGCCGCCGTGTCGAACGCCTGCGTCCAAGAGTATATCGCCTGTTTTCTCGGCTCGAAATCGAGGAGCTGATCGCCGAATTTCGGCACCATGCCGGCGAGCGTGTCGCCCTGCTTTATATGGTAATCCTTCCACGCGCGGTTGCCCGCCTCGCCTTCGCCGAGGCCTGACGCCTGGTTGAGCAGATCGCGGATCTGGATCTCGTTTTTAGCGGGGTACTGTCCCGTTATCTTGCCGTGCTCGTCGACGATAGCGACGTTCATTTGCTTGAACGACGGTATGAATTTGCTGACCGGATCGTCGAGGCTGAAGGCGCCGCGCTCGTACATGATCATCGTCGCGACCCCCGTTATGGGCTTCGTCATGGAGGCGAGGCGCACGATCGTGTCGGAACGGAGCGGTATTTTGTTTTCGATATCCGCGTACCCGATCGCGTTTTTGAAGACGATCTCGTTTTTGTACGCCACGGCGTACGCCGCGGAAACGAGCCGTTTGTCCGCGATCCGCTTCTGTGTCAGTCTGTCAAGCTCTTTGAGTTTTTCGATATTCATATTATTTTCCTTTCGACGTTACGGTGACCTTTTTCCCGTTGCTTACGAGAACTATATCCCCGTCTGTCTGCGTATCGTATTTCTTCATTTTGCAGGCGTTTATCGCCTTGACCGTCACGGCGGCCGCGGGCTCCTCCTCGCCGGTCGTTATTATCGCGTATTCGGCGCCGGTCTTCGACAGAAACAGCTGCGAGCTCGCCTTGTCGGAGCCGTGATGTCCGATCTTTATCGCGTCGCACTGCAGATCCGTCGAATACTTCTTCATCAGCGCCGTCTCGGTCTTCAGCTGCGCGTCGCCCATGAAAAGCACCGCCGTGCCGCCGAACTGCATGCGGATCACAAGAGACGAATCGTTCTCCTCCTGAAGCGCGAGCAGCCCGCTGTCCGGCTCGAGCACTGAGAACACCGCGTCGCCGAGCGAAAATCCCGCGCCCTGCATTATCTGTTTGACCTCCGTGCCGCGAAGCGACGCCGCGTCGAGCATGTTTTTGTAAAGCTTTTCTTCACTTTCAAGCGGCGTGGTGTAAAGCGTTTTAACTTTGTATTTCTGTATCACGTGAGCCATGGAGCCGATATGGTCCTTGTCGTTGTGAGTCGCCACGGCGAATTCGAGCTCAGAGACGCCGTATTCTTTCATGACAGAATCTATCTTGTCCTTGCTCGCTTTATATCCTGCGTCTATCACGCCGAAGCCGGCTTCCGTTTTGATCAGGATGAAATCGGCTTTGCCGACGTCGCCGAAGACGACGGTCAGCTCGCCGTTCACGCCGGGATCACCGCCGCCGCAGGCGCACAGCAACAGCAGCGCCGCAAGCAGGACTGTGATCAGCCGCTTCATTTGAGCCTCCTGAACATCTCAAGCCCGGATTCCGTCAACACCTTCGTGTACAAAGCGTTCGCCGACGACGGCGCGACGGACGACAGAGCCGTCATCATCTGCGAATCCTTGCCGCAGACGATCAGCTTTCGCCCGTTGGCGATACCGCGCACGATCGCGGCGGCGATCTCGGCTTTGTCCGTGCCGAGGCCGCCGATGAAGGACAGATCCTCCTCGGTCAGTCTGCTGTCGCGGAACAGTCCCGTCTCGGAAAATCCGGGGAAAACGCAGCCGATGTAAAGCCTGCCGCGCATCTCCTCGCACAGCGACTGCGTGAAATTCTTCACCGCGCCCTTGCTCGCGGAATATATCGCGATGCCGACGACCGGCGAGAACGCGGCGGAGCTCGCGACGTTTACTATCCCGCCCTCGGCGGAGCGGAGAAGCAGCGGGATCATCGCCTCGCAGCCGTAGACGACGGACATGAAATTCACGTCCATCACGCTTTTCGCCGTCTCGCCGTCCTCGTCCTCAAACTTTTCAAAAGGCGGCATGATGCCGGCGTTATTTATCAGCAGATCCGGGATTATATCCTTTTTTTCGAGCTTTTTGGCGAATCTCTGCCAGTTTTCCCGCACGGAAACGTCGAAGAGCACGTATCTGAATTTGTTCTTGCGGTCTCCGAGCGACTGCGACAGTTCCTCGAATTTTTCGCGGCTCCTGCCGATGCCGATAACGCGGCAGCCGTGTTCGTTGATCAGAATTTTGCACAACTCCGATCCGAAGCCGCCGGAAGCGCCGGTTATCACGACCGTTTTTCTGTTTATACCGTATGGCGTCATATATTCTCTCCGTTGTTTTTTTGTGATTTTATCATATCGGCAGGCGTATGTCAATACGCGCGGATTAAAGTTTTTATAAAAAAACGCGCACGCCCGAAAAATCCCTGATCATAGCCGTCATCTTTCGGGCAAAACCCTTGACATCCGAAAGATTTTATTATATAATATACGCTGAATGATAATGGGTATCTGTTTGTACCGGAAAAGGAGAATCAGACCGTGACCAGAATTTATATAGTTATGACCGCCGCCAACACCCGTTCCGCAAAGGCTTACCGCGCTCTGACCGGATCGGATTACGATCACGTCGCCGTGAGCTTCAATAAGAATCTTTCCGTCATGTATTCGTTCGGCAGGACGCGCCGCGAGATACCGCTGGCGGGCGGATTCGTGTCGGAATATCCGTCGCGTTTTCTCGCCGAGGGCGGGGACGTGCCGGTAAAGGTGTTCACGATCGATGCCGACGAGGAGGAGTATCTGCGCGTCCGCGACGTTATCCGCCGCATGAAAACGCATCCGCAGATATACACGTATAATATCTACGACAAAGCCGCCTCGCTGTTTGACGGATCGTGCCGCATCAGCCGCTCTTATACGGACCTTTCGTTCGTGTGCCGGCTGATGAAGTTCGGCAATATAAAAAGCTACAACGAACTCGGATTCATCCTCGGCCCGTATCTTACGTACGAGGGCACGCTTAACGAGATCGCCGGCGGCGACGAATACCACGGAGCCGAGTATTTCGACGAAGTCTCGCCGGTCCGGTCGTTTTCGACTTCGGCTGTGTATTCGATAAAACTTCTCGGGAGGAAGATCTACGAATCGGTATGAGCATCAAAGAAAACATGACGGTATCCGCGCTGCTTGACCTGTCTCACAGCGCGGCGGGCGGGCAGCTTTCCCGCTATGAATATCCGTGGGAAGCGATACCGCACATAAAAGAGATAATAACAGAGCTGCAAAGTGCGCTCGGAGACGGCTACGAGCAGATAAGCGAAGGCGTTTTCGCGCATAAAAGCGCGAAGATCGCGCCGAGCGCGTATATCGGTGCGCCGGCGATAATATGCGAGGGTGCGGAGATAAGACACTGCGCGTTTATCCGCGGATCGGCGCTCGTCGGCGCCGGCGCGGTGGTCGGGAATTCCGTGGAGCTGAAGAACGCGATCCTGTTCGACGGCGTACAGGTCCCGCATTTCAACTACGTCGGTGATTCGATACTCGGATATAAAAGCCATATGGGCGCCGGATCGGTCACGTCGAACGTCAAAAGCGACAAAACGAACGTAACGATTCTGGCGGGGGATGAAAAAATAGAGACCGGCATGCGTAAGATGGGCGCGGTGCTCGGCGATCTCGTCGAGGTGGGGTGCAACAGCACGCTCAACCCCGGCACGGTGA
>JAFZRM010000067.1 GCA_017619885.1 Clostridia bacterium
CCTACGGAACGGTCGCGCGGTCCCCTCAATTCGTATGTGCGACTTGAGGGAGCCGGGGTTCCCCGCCGCGAACAGCGGCGGGGGTTCCCGGGAGGGGAACAGGGGGTTTGGGGGGTGACGAGCATTGCGCCGCCGGGGGCGGATGAAGCAATGCGAGGAAGGCGCAGCGGTCGAAAAAATCGAGCATGGTCACGGTAGTGACGCGATGATTTTTTCGGGTTACCGCAAGCGGGCGTGAGGGGTGGGCAACCCCCAAATTTGTCGCGAAGCGACTCCTTTGTACGCATTCTGAAAAGCCGCACGGCAGCGCCGGAAGAATTCTTTATCTTAATTTTATTAATTTTGAAATACTGCATTGACAAATCCGATTTTATGCGTATAATAAAAGAAGTGAAACTGAAAGGCATATACGGATGAAGCATCTGATAGGACTTGATATAGGAACGTCGGCGGTCAAGGGGGCGTTGATGCGTGAAGACGGGTACGTGGTATGCACCGCGTCGGCTCCGTTCACGTACGAGATAAACGGCAGAGACAAGCTGCTCGACCCCGGACATTTCGTCGACGTTTGTTTTTCCGTTATACGCGAGCTTGCCGGGGCCGCAGACGGTCCGGTCACGGCGCTCTGCTCCTGCTGTGCGAGCGGGGATCCCGTATTTCTTGACAAGGATCTTCAGCCTCTGACTCCGATCATCGGCTGGCAGACCTCCGTCCCTCAGCTGGATCTCGACGCGGTCTACACGAAAGAAGAACAGGACGCGTTCTACCGCCGCGTCGGCTGGGGATTTTTCGACGGCATGCCCGCCGCGATCCTCGCGCGCGTCAAGCTGCACGATCCCGGACTGCTTGAAAAGACCGCTTTTCTTGCTATGCACGCGGAATACCTCAACCATATACTGACCGGAAAATGGGGCATTTCCCGCTCGATGGGCACGCCGTCTTACCTTATGGATCAGGAAAAGGGCGTCTACTCCGACTTCATGCTTGACAGATTCGGTCTTACCACGGACATGCTTCCGCCGATATACGAAAAAGGCACCGTGCTCGGCACGATCCTGCCGGAAACCGGCGAAAAACTCGGGCTCGGACCGGACTGCGCGGTCGTGCTCGGCAGCTTCGACCATCCGTCCGGCGCGCTCGGCGCGGGCGTGCTCGAGCCGGGACAGTTGCTCCTTTCGTGCGGCACTTCGTGGGTCGAGCTGTTTCCGGTACAAACGCGCGAGCTCGCGCTGTCTACCGGCGGTCTCGTCGACTGTTTCGCTCTTCACGGCGCGCCGTGGTGCGTGATGAAATCGCTCGAATCGGTCTCCGACAAGATCGACGGGCTTCGCGAGCATTTCTTCGGCAAGGTCCCGCACAAATACTTCGACGGGCTCGCCGGCGAGGGAAGACCGGGCTGCGGCGGACTGAGATTCGATTTCACTGACGGCGACTTCGAGCGCGCAAAAGGCTATGACGTACGCGACATAGCGCGTGCGATAATCGAGAGCGCGGCACATCTTCTGAAAGAAAACCTCGCGCATCTAGAGGAATGCGGACTTTATGCGAACAGCATAACCGCGATAGGCGGCATCACAAATTCGAAGATCTGCACGGACATAATCTCCTCCGTGCTCGGAAAAGAGATAAAAGTCGTCAACGGACAGTCTGCGGGCGCCGTCGGTTCGTGTCTGCTCGCCGGCATC
Organism: Clostridia bacterium; assembly: GCA_017619885.1. Classification (GTDB taxonomy): domain Bacteria; phylum Bacillota; class Clostridia; order Oscillospirales; family CAG-272; genus UBA1248. Next base: position 1,686 of record JAFZRM010000067.1, read on the forward strand.
GGCACGGGGCTTTACGCCGACGAAAAAGAAGCGTTTGCCGTTATGCACTCGAAAACGAGGTAAACATGAAAAAAGAAACGCTGCAATCAGCAAAAAACGCTTTTGAGACCGAGAGCGAATGCATAGCCGAGCTCGGGCGCCGATTCGACGCCGAAGCGTTCGGCAAAGCCGTATCCCTGCTCTGCAGCGCGCCGCGCATCGGCGCGACGGGCTGCGGCCATTCCGGCATCATGTGCCGGCATTTCGCGCATCTGATGTGCTGTATCGAACGTCCCGCGAAATTCATTTCACCCGCCGAGGCGGTGCACGGCGGCACCGGCTTCCTTCAGGCGGGCGACGTCTGCCTGTTCGCCTCGCGCGGCGGCAAGACCGCGGAGCTTCTGCCGATCATGGACATCTGCCGCAAAAAAGGCGTAAAGATAATAACCGTAACGGAGAACACGGGATCGCCGCTCGCGAAAGGCGCGGACGTCGTGCTCGTCCAGTACGTGAACCGCGAGACGGACAGATACAACTGCCAGGGCACGACGTCGACGACGTCGCTCGGCGTTATCTTCCACGTCCTGCAGACGATGATGATAGAAGAAACCGATTTTCAGAACGAAAAATTTGCCGTTATCCACCCCGGCGGCGCCGTGGGCGAGCGGCTCAACAAATAACCCGGAGGGAACAACAATGGAATTCAAGGTATATCAGAAAGAACTGGAGCTGCAGTCGAGAGGCTGGATCCCGACCTTCCACGACGTATCGAAGGAAGTCATCGAAATAGTCGCCGCGTCCGGCGTCAAAAACGGCACCGTGACCATCGCGTCTCACCACACGACCTGCTCCGTCATGATACAGGAATGCAGCCACGATATCGACAGCTTCGACATCGAATATCTGCAGCACGATCTGCTCGACATAATGCGCAAGATGATCCCCGATTTCGCCGAGGAGCATCAGTACCGTCACCCCGGTCCGATACATCTTCAGTTCGGCCGTCACGTCGACGAGCCCGGCGACTTCACGAGCATGAACACCGACGGTCATCTGCGTTCCGTCTTCTTCGGCAGAAGCGAATGCATGACGATAAAGGACGGCGTGCTTGACGGCGGCGAATTCGCCCACATCTACTTCGTCGACTGGGATCACGTGCGCGCCCGCAGAAGACAGCTGAACATAACCGTCATGGGCACCACCGAGGACGTTGAAGACAGAAAGTGGAACAACGGCGAGGTCATCAACACCCTCCGCAAATACACCGACGAGGAAAAAGCGGACGACGTCCACTACACGCTGCAGCAGAAGAGGTAAATTACGGCTCCTTGTATGAAAAAATACAGGATTCTGACGTTTGCGGTCTTTTTGCTGTACGTTACATATCTTGCGGCAAAAAACGTCTACACGTCTGAAATAATCGAGATCGTGCGGCACTTCGGCGTATCTAAAAGCGACGCAGGTGCCGCCTCGTCTTTCTCATTCGTCACCTACGCTCTCGTACAGATCTTATTCGTCAAGATCATCGGAAAGATCGACGTGAGAAAATATCTGCTCATCTTCTCGCCGATAAGCGTCGTCCTGTTCGCGCTCGTGCCGTTCTGCACGGATATACGGCAGATCTGGGCGATTTTCGCCGCCGAAGGCGCGCTGCTCTCCGGCGTTTTTCCGGTCTGCATGCTCGTCATAAGCGAATATCTGCCGGACGAGCTGATCCCGACGGCGAACAGATACACCGGCGTGGCGTTCGCGCTGTCGTTCTCGCTCGACTATTTCTGCTCCGCGCTTTTCATAAAATTCGCCGACTGGCGGCTCGGCTTCTACATTTTCCCGGCGATCTACATGATCACTGTGATATTTTTCTGCCGCGCCCTCTCAGTCTGCGAAAAGCAGGACCGCGAAAAGGTCACATCGGAGCGCGGGAACGCTGGAAAAGGCCGTGTATTCGGGTATCTTCTCGTGGCGGGGATGTCGGGGCTGCTCGTCAATATGATATATTACGCCGTGGCTAACTGGGTGCCGAACCTGCTGACGGAGCAGTTCGGGCTCACTCCGGCGCTGTCTGTGCTCATAACGCTCGCGGTGCCGCTCTCCGGCGCGGCGGGCTCGGCGGTTTGCCTGTGGCTGTGCGCAAAGAACCGTTACATGATAATGATCCTGTCCGCCTGCGCGCTCGCGCTCTCGCTTGTGCTGACCGGCGTTTACAGGTTGTTCTTCATCCTCACCGTCGCTTTGATCATCCTGCTTCTGTTCGTCGTACGCGGCGTCGCGCACGTGCTCGGCTGGCAGGTGCCGATCGACGCAAAGCGGATAATGGATCCGTCGTCGGCGGCGACGGTCATAAATATTTTCGGCTGCGTCGGCGCGGCCGCCGGCCCCGTTATATTCGGCGCGCTCGCGGACTCGTATAATTATACCGTGTTCTTCGCCGCCGCGGCCGTCTGCGCCGCGGTGATGACGGCTTTCACCGTTTTCGGCAGAAAGACGATGAACTGACCGGTTAAAGAAAAACATAACGCCGCCGTGATCCGGCGGTTTATTCACAGCGATCCCCAACTACGTTATCAAGCGGAGGCCAAAATGGACGTTTCAAAGATCATGTCCGACCTCAACAGAGCGAACGCGTACCCCGCGATCGTGACCGACGGCAGTCTTACCGTCGATTATTTCAACAAAAAGGCGGAAAACCTCATACCCGGACTGCGGGCCGGCGCGCCGATCGACGGGCTGCTGAGCTTCTGCGCCCGCGACGAATACGACGGCCTCGGCTGCCCTATGACGGACACCGTGTTTTGTGGTGATGAGGAATACTTCTGCGCGGTCTGCCCGGCGAAAAACGGTCAGGACGTCAGATACGTGATAATCATCGCGCCGTCCGCGGACGCGGATCAGTATCTTTCGATGAAAGCGGCGGTACTGTCCGAATTTTTCGGCAGAGAAAAGGATTCGCCGGTCGGAATGAGGTTCGAGGCGTGTCTGCGGCTCGCCGCGGCGATAGGCGAAAAGAACACCTCCGCGGTGGACGCACGGGCGACGTTCGGCGACGCTCTGTCTTATTACTGCGGGCTGAAATACGGCGACACCGGGCGGCAGAGATTCGAGGTCAGCGGCGACGACGTCATAGTCATGACGACGGGCGGCGCCGCGGCGTCAGTTTTGCTGTTCCACCTTTGTCTGCAGCTTTCGTCGAACGGATTCTGTTCACTTATCGCGGGATACGGCGACGATGCGACGTCGCTGCGTTTCGAATTCGACCCGTGCAAAAAGCTGCGCGGCAACGTCTCAATGCTCGGAGTGTGCCGCCGGGCATTTTACCGGACGCTCGGACGCGAATCCGCCGAGCTGTATTTCGTCAGCCGGCTGGTCGACGAGCTCGAGGTCGGGTACGACGAGGAAAAAGGTAAAGCGTTCGTCGGTATGAAGCTGAGATGCGGCAGATACAACAAGCTCAAAGCGCGCCCGGAAGATTTCATCTGCGTCGCGCGCGTCGCCGCGGATTATCTGGCGGAGATACTCGTCGGATGATTCTTCGGCTATCTCGTTTTGATTACCATAATATCGCGGATTTTTCAACACGTCATATGATCTTCACTATTGACAAACGTGTCCGTTTATGATATAATGCGGTCAGAAAACAACGTTGAGGTGATATTATGATAGATACGGAAGAGCTGCGTTCGTTCAGATGCCCGGGCTGGGCTTCTCTGCCCGAGATCGAGCTTTATATGGATCAGGTGCTGACGCTCGTCGGCAAGTATTTCGGGATCTTCTCCGGCGCCGACAACGTAACGGCTTCGATGATAAACAACTACGTCAAAGCCGGCGTCGTGCCCGCGCCGAAAAAGAAAAGATACGGCAAAGAGCATATCTGCCGCATCTTCATGATCTGCGTGCTCAAGCGAGTGCTGTCAATATCGCAGATCGGACGTCTTTTGTCGCTGCTCGAAGAGAAGATGGATTCGGAGCACGTTTACGGCCTGTTCTGCACCGAGCTTGACAGGTCTGTCGGGTATATCGGCACGATACTGTCCGGAGGCGCCGCTGTAAATCCCGCGTGCGGCGACAAAGCCGGCGCCGAGCTTTCGCTGCAGTGCGCCGTCGACGCGGTGGCAAACTGCATCTTAGCCGACGTCATACTTCAGCAGAAACCGGACAAAGAGGAAACGGCGGAAAAACAGTAATATGAACACAGCGCCGGGTGCGGCAAAGCGCCCGGTGCTTTTTGTTTTAAGGTGTCCC
>JAFZRM010000068.1 GCA_017619885.1 Clostridia bacterium
GGGGGTTCCCGTAGCCGACTCCTTATGCCCCGCACAAAATTTCGTCGCAGGGCTCCCCTGTCGGGGAAGGTTTCGGTTGCCGGGTGCTGCCGCGGCACTTTTTCATAAAAAAGCACGGAGCCCGGGAGGCTCCGTGCGTTATTCTGTTTTTCAGAACTGATATTCCGGCAGCATCATTCTTCCTTTTGCTTCGATCCCCGTATATCCTTCTGTAAGAAGATCGCAGCAGAAGCGGAGCGACCCGTCGTACAGGACGGCTTTGGAAACGTCCTTGTTTTCGCCTGTATACACCAGTAATACGAATCCGCGAGTGCCGTCCGGATCCTGTACAGCTACAAGCGTCGTGACCATGCTGAATTTCGGATTCTCGCGGTTTATCGACACGACGAACAACTCGCTTCCGAAGCCTGCGAACTCGTCGTACGTCAGACCGTTTTTGAGTGCGGCTTTAAGCGCATCCGTCGTCATCGGGTCGTTTGATTTCGTTCCGAAACCGTCCGTATAGCCGTTGAACGGTATGAGCGACGCCGGTCTGTATCCGTTTGCGGCAAACGCCGACAGCGCGAGGCTCGTCAGATCAGAGAACACGTATTCGGGAACTTTATAAACGGAATCGTAATTGACGCGGACGTAGCAATTGCCTTTTTTATCTTTCGCCGCGACCAGTTCCATATCGGTATTCGTACGTATCTTACCGTAGACCGTGTATTCGTCGTCGGCAAGCATTTTCGTCTTCTGCCTGCCGCAGGCGGCGAATTCAGCCATGAATTCCACGAATTTGGCTTTGTACTCCTTGCTGTAAGTCTCAGTGCCGTGGCCTCCGCAGAACGCGTAGAAGAAACTGATCTTACCCGCGCTTTCCGCGGCGAACATGTAATCCTTTACTTTTTCTTCGGAAAACTCGCCGTTTTCGTAGAATATCGCGTAATCGATATCCGCGGCGGACGTTTTCATCCTGTTTTTCAGCAGAAACGCCCTTGTCTCCGCTTCGGTAGATTTGAGTTTTCTTCTCTCGAAATTGCCGGGAGAGTATGACAGCAGTCTTACGTAGCTGCGGTCCTTGCCTTCAAAATACGCGGAAAACGTGTTGTCTCTGTAGTCTTCGACAAATACGCGTTTCGTGCCGTTGTCTTTTGCGTCGATATAAAGCGCGACGTATCCGCTGCCTTCCGCTGCGGTGAAGCCGAAATCGTTTTCCGGATATTTTTCCTGCAGCAGCGTCACGGCTTCTTTGATCGACGACGCTTTGCCGTTTTTAAGGACGTCAAACACCGCGTCGTGATTGCTCGTTTTCTGAGATTGTTCGGGATCGTCGGGGTTTACCGACGGCTTTTCCGTCGTCGTGTAAAGAAGCAGTATCACGTCGTCCTTTTCCTGCAGCATGAAGCTGAACAGCATCGTCCCGCTCATTTCCGTGATCTCGTTGACGAACGCTTCGTCAAGCGCGACGTCGGATTCTTCACCGGACAGATCCCTTCTTCTGATATATCCGGCGCCGAACTCGTACGTGAAAGCGCTTTCTCCGTCCTCCGAGACGTACAGAGCGCAGATCTTTTCGCCGACAGGCGTAAGTTTGCCGTTATACGCGTCGCCGCGATACAGAACGCCGTCCGCTCCGTCCCAGTAATACGTCCCCTCGGGTATCCCGATCTCTTTTCCCGCGGAAAGATCATAGAGATGATGTACGGATTCGCCGTCTCTCGTGAGCAGCAGTCCGGCGCCGTAACGCAGTACCTTGCCCTCGCACTCGGTGACGGTCGTGCCGGTCATATCCGTCGCCAAGAACCTGCAGTGCTCCGAATCGAAATTATTCGTCGACCCGTAATATTTCAGCGCGTTGAGGACGAACCGTCCGTCCGGCGTGATCCGGCTCAGCATGAACGTCGGCTGATCGCCGGAGACGTTTTTGACGCCGCCGGTTAGCGTATCGATAACGTAAACGTCGTCGTAATCGACGTCCGTCGGCCTGTACGCGTGAGATACGACGTAGCGGAAATCACCGCTTGCCGCGAGTGTGTCGAAATCGTTCTCCGACGGCGCGGGGATCTCTGTCAGCGTATCGGTCCTGACGTCGAATATATAACGTCGCACAATGGCGGCCGACGCGTCGTCCCACACGGCGAGCAGCAGCGTTTCCGGCGTGGAGATATTGTCGATCACTATCCTTTCGCCGCTGTTCTGCAGTATCAGACCGGCTTTTTCTTCAAGTATACAGCTTCCGCAGATGAAAGTGTCCTCTACGGCGTCGTAGATCAGACAGCCGTGTCCGGCGTGTTCGCTGCCGATCATAGCGGACGACAGATTCACGTATCTGCCGCCGGTAACGCGGTTTATCTTCGCTTCGTTAATACCGGCGACGCATCTGTTGAAGTATCCGTCCCCGCCCGACGATCCGTTCGATGACGCGGAGATGGTATACACCGTCATGGATCTCTTCGGCGCCTCCGGGGCGGTATCCTGCGTATCTGTCGGAGGATCCGTCTGAGCGTCTGTCTGAGCGCCGGCGCTGTTCTCCGTCTCTTTTACGGTATCGGACGGGACTTCGGCGACGGCAGACTCTGCGCTTTCGGTCGTCAGGCCGGCAGTATCTTCGCCGTCCGTCGGCGCAGCGGCGCGGCGCGTCGCCGCGAACACGGACGCCGCGATCAGAACGAGCGCGAGCGACGCGGCGATCGTGCCGGTAAGTACCTTTCTGCTGACGCCGCTCGCCGTCTTCTTTCCGTCTTCCTTAAATTCAAACGACGGCGCAGACGACGGATTTTCTTCTTTTCTGAGCATTTGATCGAGTTTATCGTCAGTTATTCTCATTTTCAAGCTCCTTTTTAAGCAGTTCTTTCGCTTTATGCAAACGTGATTTCACGGTGCCCTTCGGGATCCCGAGTATGCGCGCCGCGGCCGATTCGTCAAGCTCGCGGAAATAGACCGTCTGGACGACTTCTCTGTATTTATCCGGCAAAGACTTTACGGCGCGGTAAAGCGCTTCATACCCGCCGCGGTCTTCTTCGCTGTCGGCGATACTGTCGACGTACCGCCTGACTTCCGTCTCTTCGATGCTGACCTCGCCCCGCCGCCGGATCTTTCTTTGGATATCCCGGTAAACGCTGAGCGCCGTTTTGTACAGATAAGACGTGACGGCACGCTCGTCGTTTGCGGATATGTTTGTTTTCAGCAGTCTTAAACAGACCTCCTGAAAGATCTCGTCGGCGGTATGTACGTCTTTGCACACCGAATAACAGAAGGCGGACAGCGTGCGGCCGTATCTTTCAAGCAAAATACACAACTCGTCCTTCTTCATCTCATGCTCCCGTATATCCGTTCATACAGTAAAACGTCTGAAACCGCAAAAAGGTTCACTTTTTCCGTATTTTTACAAAAATTTTTGCCCGGGCGGATCAAAACACGGAGCCGTGAAGACTCCGTGCTGTCCGCCGCGTCGGGCGGCGTTATTTATAGTATCTCACGCTTGCGACGGCTTTGCCTAAGATCTCGCATTTTTTGACAATTATCGGCTCCATCGTCTCGTTCTTCGGCTGCAGGCGGTAGCGGCCCTTTTCTTTATGGAATTCCTTGACGGTCGCCTCGTTGTCGACGAGCGCAACGACGATATCGCCGTTTTCCGCGTAATCGGTAGCGGCGACGATCAGCAGATCGCCGTCGAGTATCCCGGCGTCGATCATGCTCTCGCCCTTAACGTGCAGTGCGAAAAGCTTCGACTGGTCGTATCCGTCGGCTTTAAAATCTATATATCCGTCGAAATTCTCCTCGGCGAATATCGGCAGACCGGCGGCGACCGAGCCGATTATCGGCACGCCGGGGTGCTGCGCGACCCCTTCCACACGGATCGTGCGGCTTTTTCCCTGCTCCTTCAGGATATATCCCTTTTCCTCCAGCCGGTGCAGATACATATGTACCGTCGAGGTGCTCCTGATCCCGAGCGCCTGGCTTATGTCGCGTACGCTCGGAGAGTAGCCCTCCGCTTCTATCGTCTCGGTTATGAATTCGAGTATTTCCCTCTCGCGCTTGCTCAGATCCTGCATGGTAAGCTCCTTATCGAATATTTGTTCTATTTTCAGTATACCATACTTTTTTCCGTTTGTAAATAGAAAAACCGAACATTTTTTCGGTTTTTCAAAAAGTTTTTCCCCCGTGCCGCCGCCGTATTGACAAAACGCCGCCGATGTGATAGAATAAGCGCGGAAAATACCGTTACCCGGAGGTTTTATATGAGCTTTGACGCACTGAAAGTTAAAAACGACTGCGTACAGTGGATACGCGACTTTTTTGAAGAGAACGGACCCGGCTGCAACGCCGTGATCGGCATATCCGGCGGCAAGGACAGCTCGATCGTGGCGGCGCTCTGCGTGGAAGCGCTCGGAGTCGACCGCGTGATCGGCGTGCTGATGCCTAACGGCTACCAGCACGATATAGACATGGCGTATCTGCTCGTCAGACATCTCGGGATAAAACACTACGTCGTAAACATCAAAGAGGCGGTCGACGCCGTCAGGGCGAACATCCCGTTCGAGCTTTCGGCGCAGTCGTCGCAGAACCTTCCGCCCCGCATCAGGATGTCCACGCTTTACGCCGTTTCGCAGAGCAACAACGGCAGAGTGGCGAACACCTGCAACCTGTCCGAGGACTGGGTCGGCTATTCCACCAGATACGGCGACTCCGTCGGCGATTTCAGCCCCTGCTCTAATCTGACGGTGCAGGAAATGAAGCAGATCGGCAGAGTGCTCGGACTTCCCGACGTTTTGGTCGACAAGGTGCCGATCGACGGCCTTTGCGGAAAGACCGACGAGGACAACCTCGGCTTCACC
>JAFZRM010000069.1 GCA_017619885.1 Clostridia bacterium
CTGTCATCCTGAGCGAAGCGGCGGAACGCCGCGCAGTCGAAGGATCTTACAGACGAGCTGTCCCTTTCAGCGGAACGCCGCGAAAGAAAGCGAAGCGTAACCCCCGTTTCCGACTGCACACTTTTCCGATAACACTACCGTTACCTTCAGGATCCTTCGACTTCGTAACGCTGCGCGTTACTTCGCTCAGGATGACAACGTGTGCAGCCGTCTGCTAATGGTGTGGGATCCCTCGGGCTTCGCCCTCGGGATGACGTTGCTATCTGCCCGCCTCGGAACGCGGCTATGCCGCCGGCAAGCCGCAAAGGACCTGAAACACCCGCCGCGCAAAAGCGAGGGATTTTCGGATGATTTGCGGCGCGGAAGGACGACGGCTGGGCTATCTGCCCGCCGAGCGCGACGCGCCGCAAAGCGCCTAAAATCACCGCTTTTAATCCGCTAACCTCACGGGCATGATCAGATACATAAAATTGTTCCCCTCCGCCGACGAGATCATCATGGGCGAAAGCGGGGAGTTGAGCTGCAGGCGGACGTGCTCGCAGTCGGCGGCGCGGAGAGCGTCGTACAGGAACTTATTGTTATATCCGGCCTCGAAGCCGTCGCCGGTGATGCGCGCGGGGATATCCTGGCTGATCTTGCCGAGCTCGGTGGTGCATGAAAGCCTTATCCTGTCGTCGCGGAACATGCAGCGCACGGGCGCTTTGAATCTGTCGGAAATAAGCAGAGAGGCGCGGTCGACAGCTTCGAAAACGTCGCCGCGGTCGGCGATTATCTCGAGGCGGTGCTCGGCGGGCAGCGACTTCTTGTAGTCGATGAAGCGGCCGGAAATGAGCTTGGTGACCATCTCGTAGCCGTCGATGACGAAGAGAGCTTCCTTATTTGAAGAATAGATGCAGACTTCGGCGTCCTCGTCGTCCGAGAGGATCTTCGCGATCTCGGAAAGCGACTTTCCGGGCACGATGAAGCTCTTGTTGCCGGCGTAAACGCACTTCTCCTTGACGACGGCGAGCTTCGCGCTGTCGACGGAGACGACGGTCAGCGTGTTATCGCCGCATTCGAGCAGCGAACCGGTGAGGATCGGGTTGATATCCGTTGTGGCGACTGCGAAGGAGCTCTTTTCGATCATGTCGCGGAAGGCCTTCTGCGAAATGGTCAGCTCGTCGCGCTTCTCGACGTAGGGCAGCTCGGGATACATCTCCGCGCCTGCGCCGACGATGTCGAAAACCGTGTCGCCGTTGGCGATCGTGACGAGGGTGGAGCCCTCGACGCTGACGGTCAGGTAGCCCTCCGGCATCTTGCGCACGATCTCCGCGAAAAGCTTGGCGTTGAGGACGATCTCGCCCTCCTTCTCGACGTCGGCCTCCACGGACGTGTTGATGCCGAAGATCGAGTCGTAGCCCGTCATGCGCACGTGCTTCTTATCGGCGCGGAGCAGCACGCCCTCCAGGTTCTGGTTCTGCGGCTTGACCGGCACAGCGCGAAGCACGTTGTTGACCGCCCTCGCAAACGAATCCTTCTCAACGGTAAATTTCATATTTTTCCACCCTTTCTGTAAGTGTTTTTATACTATTTGTTAATTATTTTATTTGTAATACGATTTGTAATATTATTTATCGCAGCCGTCTTCGTTTTTGTCATCCTGAGCGGAGCGACGCGAAGCATCGCGCCCGTAGGGACGAGCATCGCTCGTCCGTGCATTCTCGCACCCGCGCCGCCCTTTGTCATCCTGAGCGGAGCGACCAACGGGAGCGCAGTCGAAGGATCTTAAAGACGAGTTTTCCCTTTCAGCGGAACGCCGTGTAAGAAAACTTAACCTTACCCCCGTTTCCGAATACACACTTTTCACTGAAACACACACGTTACCTTCAAGATCCTTCGACTCCGGCTTCGCCTTCACTCAGGATGACAACGTGCGCGTTTACGTTCTGTCATTCCGAGGAGCCGCGAACGCGCCGACGAGGAATCACCTTCCTAATGCAGCCGTCTTCGTTTTTGTCATCCTGAGCGGAGCGATGCAAAGCATCGCGCAGTCGAAGGATCTTAAAGACGAGCTGTCCTTTTCAGCGGAACGCCGCGAAAGAAAACTTAACGTAACCCCCATTTCCGACTGCGCACTTTTCCGATAACACAACCGTTACCGACAAGATCCTTCGACTCCGGCTTCGCCTTCGCTCAGGATGACAACGTGCGCGCGTGCGGAAGCGTTTTGCGTGCTCACTTGACCTTCATCAAATCTTTCCACTCGGGATTAACGCTGTTGACAAGAGCGTTTTTCTTTTCTCTTCTCCAACCCTTCAGCTGCTTTTCACGCGTAATTGCCGCCCGAACGTCGTTCGTGCATTCGCAATAAACCAGCTTGTGCAGATTGTATTCTTTGGTAAAACCGTCTATAACTCCGTTCTTATGTTCGTAAACGCGTCTTTCGATATTTCCCGTGACGCCGATATACAAGATCCGGTTGTCCCAATTCGTCATCATGTAGACGTAATACCGTTTTTCCATAATGAATTTTACCGACTGTAACCCATCATTACATCATCGTCTTTGAGCGTCAAAATTCCATCTTCAATTTCATATTCCAGTTTTTTTTCATTAACACAACAGAATGGAATATCTCCTACGTATTCACCTAGAATGAAATCTGGAGAAACTATCGTTTCCTCATTAATGTTATTTGACAAAGCATACGTTACGTATCCTATTTCGCCGTCGGACGTTTCTGTAATTCTTCTTATTTCACGGGTGATAGTTTCTCCAAAACTATCACTACTCATTGACATATAAACGATTCTGTCACCGGGTTGAAAATTCTTTATATCTTCATATTCAAGTATCTTATAAAATACTATACTGCCGGCAGGAATAAGAGGATACATTAAATCTGAATCAGCTTCAGCAGCGCCGTATTTTTCTCCTTTGATTCTGAAATCAAAAGTTCGGTTCAAATTAGCATTCAAAGAATTATCGTATATTTTCACATATCCGGCTGAATTATTATTTTGATCCTCTTCGTGATAGTATTCTCCTTCATTCAGCACGAGTTTACCGTGGTCTGTGTTAACATATTGCTGATATTTACCATCTTTGCTAAAAACAACGCCGGAAAATACTCCGTCTTCTTCTGAAACAACGGTTTTCCATTCCCCTACAATATCTGTTTTACCACAGCCTGAAAGCGATGTGAGCATTATTACCGAAATAACGAGCAATACGGTTATGCTGAATACTCTTTTCATAATACGGCTCCTTTTTGTTATGCAATCATCAGAAAAGGCAGAAATTTTCTCCCCCTCCATCATCCTCGGCTCACGCCTCGGACGCCACCTCCCCCGTCCGGTGGAGGTGCTCCGGTTTTACAGCTTAACCTTCAATCTTCCTTCTTCCACGAACAGCTCACACTCACACACGGCGCTGCGGCGGCCGCCTTCGGGATAGGTGAAATACACGAGCCGCGCTTTTTCTCCCTCGCAAAAAACGTCCGCGTGGGAGGCGATCCCGGGCAGGATATTCCCCCGCTGCCTTACGAACCGCGTCAGATCGTCCGAGCGGTAGACCGCGAGGCCGTCCCAGACGTCCGCGACGAGCCAGAAATATCCGCCGAGCGCGAAGACGTTGGGCCCCTCCTGCGCGGTTTCGTCCGTCGCGAAGCCGCCGTAACGCCAGCTCACGAAGTCCTCCGTGTCGCAGAAGCAGGTGCGCGAGCCGCGCTTTTCGTCCTTGTACCACATCCGCCAGCCGCCTGCCGGCAGCGGGAACAGACAGGGATCGATCACCCGCGCGGACTCGATCTCCACCCGCCCGACGCGCCGCCATTGAAGCAGGTCGGGCGAAATATACTGCTCGATCGACGCCTCGCCCGCCCATTCGGAAAAGACGCCGTCGATATAAGTGACGAACATCCGGTAGCTTTCGCCGTCGAATACGACCTCCGGCGCCCAGAAGGTGTCCGAAGCCTTCCCCTTGAGGGGAAGGTGTCTTGACGGCAGAGCCGTCAAGACGGATGAGGTGTCGGCTCCTTCTGTCATTCCGAGCCCTTCCGGCGAGGAATCCCCCGCCTCACGCAGCCGTCCGGCTGCCTCCCCTGTGTAAGGGGAGGTGGCATCCGAGGCGAAGCCGAGGATGACGGAAGGGTTGTTTGTTTTAGATGAGTCACAGTCCTTCTGAAACTCATACAACCCCTCAGTCTCGGACGACTCCGTCGTCCTCGACAGCTCCCCTTGCACAGGGGAGCCTGTCAGCGCCCCGACGTATCGCCAGTTATTGAAGCTATCGCAAACCGCCGCTCCGATCTTCGTCCCGTAGCACCATTCGACGCTGTCGGCGGGGCAATCGATCGTCGCTCTGCGCTGCGTGTAAAACATGAAAAGCTTCCCGTCGGATACCCTTCTTATTACTGTCGGATCCGCCGCGCCGTCAAACACGGGATCGCGGAAAATGATACGCTGTTTGAAATCAGTATTCATATCGGAAAATATCCGTCTACGCGGAGAAGACTCCCGTTATCGCGAGGACCGCGATCGCCGCGCCTATAACAAGAACGCCGGCGGCGATCCAAATCCACGGCTTTATCTTTTTCTTTTCGGGAGGCTCGGGGATAACGGTTTCTTCCGTTTTTATATCCCGGGGCTCGACGTAGCCGAACGCCCTCTTCTGAATTTCAAGCTCGGAATCTTCCGCGGTATCTTCTTTTTCGGGCGCTTCCGTACCGGAAACGGCGGTTTCAGTTTCCGGCGCTTCATTTTCAACCGTTTCGGCGGTATTTTCTTCGATAGTTTCTTTGATTTCCGAGGTTACGCTTTCAGAATTGACTTCAGGCTCCGATATCTCCGAAATCTCTTCTTTGATATCAGCTTCGATAACCTCTTCTTTCACCTTTTCGGCGGGCTGATCGGGAAGCAGACTCGTTCCGCAGGTCATGCAGAATCTCGCGTTATCTCTCATGACTCTGCCGCATTTTTTGCAGATCTTAGACATTTCGTTACCTCCTTCAATATTGTTATCAACAGAATGATAATCGTAAAATGTATTATGTAGTATATTTACTGTTTATTTACTGAGTATGATTGCATTATCAGATTAAGTACATAATCAAAATCAGCATCATCTCTTAAATAAATAATGTAGTCACCGTTTCCCCAGTGTCCTATATTGGAAACATCTTTTGTTTTGTTATATGGATCTTTCAGTGTTCCTTTTTTCATATTAATTGTAATTTTCAAAGCAAACTTTTGAATCTCTATATCTACAATATTTTTTGGCGCCTTAAAAGCTACATATAGTTTTTTTGACTCTACGGTTACACCTTCAAGTGATGTTATACTTTCTCTGATTCTATAGTACAGTTCTTGAATACTAGAACAAGCTTTATTTATATGAGTGTCTTCGGAATAGGTAAAGTTCTTTTCAACCTCTTCAGCGATAATCTCGTCAACAATTTCATGACCTTCCGGTGTAGTTTTATGAAGTCTGCCCGAGGTACCGCTTAATGTTGAAATAGTTTTAAGTATTTCGTAAGCATCCTCCGCACTCATAGCGTAAAACTCTTTTTTTCTTTTTTTGCCGTCAAAAGTTTCAATTGCTCTAAGGTTCGGGTTGATTTTATCAATCATATTATGAATTGCAATGTCTTTTAATCTTTCTTTCACTTCATAATACGCGTAAACACGAAATGCAAAAGGAATACATTCATTGCGATTCAGTGATTTTAATCTGTTATTAAGATCATCTGCATAACCGATTTTTACATATTCCGGGAAGCTCGGGTTTGTCAGTATATAAATAACACCTGTGCTCATTTTAATACCCCCAAAAAATAAAAATCATTATTATTAAATAATAATAAAAATAATAATACAGCAGTAGTCAGCGGCGCGGAAAATGTGGAAAACTTTGCCGGAAGGCTCAGGAAAACGCAACGGGACAAGCTTTTACGCGCCGATTGCGTATTCCATGATTTTCCACCGTATCAACGGGGTAAAAAGAATCATTTTATTTCGCGGTTGAAAATGTGAAAAATAATTTTCAACGGTGGAAGAAAATGTTAAAAACCGGACGCCGGAAAAGACCGTTTCAGTCCGCGCCGCCGCTGCGTTCAGGCTGTTAAAAACCCTGTTGAAAATGTTAAACACAACCGCCGGTTGAGCGAAAAACAACCCGCGTTTTACCGCGTCGGGCGCCGGCGCGAACCGTAGGGACGAGCATTGCTCGTCCGTGTATTCTCGCAGCCGTGCGGCCTTTGTCATCCTGAGCGGAGCGATGCAAAGCATCGCGCAGTCGAAGGATCTCACGCAGCGCAGCGGTCGGTTTGTCATCCTGAGCGGAGCGACCAACGGGAGCGCAGCCGAAGGATCTTAAAGACGAGCTATCCCTTTCAGCGCAACGCCGCGAAAGAAAACAGAACGCCGCGAAAGAAAACGAAGCGTTACCCCCGTTTCCGACTGCACACTTTCCCGATAACACGACCGCTACCGACAAGATCCTTCGACTTCGTAACGCTGCGCGTTACTTCGCTCAGGATGACAACGTATGCGCTTACGTTCTGTCATTCCGAGGAGCCGCGAATGCGCCGACGAGGAATCCCCCGCCTTACGCAGCCGTCTTCTTTCGATGTGGACTCCCTCGGGCTTCGCCCTCGGGATGACAGGCGTTGCTGCGCGCCTTATTTTCCCTTTATATTCTTGATAATATCGTCGACGGTATTTCTCAGCTTTGTGTTGGTCTTCTTATCCTTCTCGACCTTGCGCAGGTAGTAGACTATCGTGGAATGATCCTTGCCGCCGAGCACGTCGCCTATCTTTTTGGTGGAATAATTGGTCGTCTCGTGAAGCACGTAAGCGGCGACCTGGCGGGCGAAGGAAACGTCCGCGGTCTGCTTGCGGCCGCAGATCTCGTCGACCGGCACGGAAAGCGTGCGAGAGATCTCCTCGAGGATCTTCTCCTCGTCGACTCCGGCTTCGGCGTCCTCGACTATCGTATCCTTGATGGCGTTCTGCGCCATGGAGAGCGAAAGCGGATCGCCGGAGAGCTTGTGGTACGCCGAGAGCTTCTTGACCGCGCTCTCAAGCTGCCTCGTGTGGCTCTTCAGGCGGCTGGCGATGAACTCCGCGACCTCGTCGGGGATCTCCAGCCCGAGCAGGCCGGCCTTGCTCTTGACGATCGCGACGCGTGTTTCGTAGTCCGGCTGCTGGATATCCGCGAGCAGCCCCTGCTCGAAGCGGGTGCGCAGGCGGTCGGCGAGCGTCTTCATCTCGTTCGGCTTGCGGTCGGCGGCCATGACTATCTGCTTGTGCTTGTCATAAAGCGTATTGAAGGTGTTGAGGAACTCCTCCTCGGTCGACTGCTTGCCCGCGATGAACTGGATATCGTCTATCAGCAGCACGTCGACGGGGCGGTAGCGGTTGCGGAATTCGGCGCCGCGTCCGGCGCGGAGCAGCTCCAGAAACTCGTTGGTGAAGTCCTCGCAGGTCACGAAGGCGACCTTCAGATCGGGATTGCTGTTTTCGATCTCGTTTTTGATGGCTTTCAGCAGGTGGGTTTTGCCGAGGCCGCTGTCGCCGTAGATGAAAAGCGGGTTGTAGGCGTAGCCGGGGTTGTTCGCGACCGCCAGCGAAGCGGCGTGCGCGAATTTGTTGGAGTTGCCGACGATGAAGTTCTCGAAAGTGAAGGTGTTATCCGGCTCGACCGCAGACTTCGCGACCTGCTCGATGGGCGACGTCGGACCGTCCGGCGCGGCGCCGGAGTCGAGCTCGTCCTTGGTGATGATGCGCACCTCGCATTCGCGGCCGAGCACTTCTTCGAACGACTCTATTATGGCGTTCATAAAGCGGTTCTTTATTATGTCGCGCTGGTATGACGAGCTGGTGTAAAGCACCGCCGCGCCCTCGCGGAAGCCCATGGCTTCGAGGTCGCGTATCCACGTTGCGAAGGACGCCTCGCTTATGCGCTGCGCGATCCCGTCCTTGACCTGTTCCCAGATTCTGTCAAAGTTCTGCATATGTAATACCTCCCGGGCGAACTATGTTCGCAGTGAATAGTGAATAGTTAAGAGTGAAGAGTGAAGAGTGAAGGAGCAAATCGCTCCGCGATTTGAATTATTGCAAGCGCCGCCGTATGCAGCGCGTTCGGGCGGCTCCCTCAGACGAGGGAGCTGTCGAGGGCGGCGGCCACGCCGTCCGAGACTGAGGGAGGGATAAACCTTCCCTTTTTATCAAGCGTCGCCTCAAGAGGCAGGGCTTTTCCCTCCCTCCGTCTTGCCGTCCGCTGACGCGTCCGTCAATCCACCTCCCTCGTCTGAGGGAGGTTCCCCGGCGCGCCGCAATGTGCAGCGTTTTTGTCATCCTGAGCGAAGCGGCGGAACGCCGCGCAGTCGAAGGATCTCACGCAGCGCAGCGGTCAGGTCTGTCATCCTGAGCGAAGCGGCGGAACGCCGCGCAGCCGAAGGATCTCACGCAGCACAGCGGTCGGTTTGTCATCCTGAGCGGAGCGACCAAC
>JAFZRM010000070.1 GCA_017619885.1 Clostridia bacterium
AGGCACGTTCCCGGCCAATCTCTTCGCGATCGGCAGAAATCGCGCGGCGGTGTTCGACAGATGAAGCACGTCCGTTTTATCTGTCTTTTCTGCGCGCTGTCTTCTCTGCTCCTGCTGATCTGCGGATGCTCGTCGGGCAAAGCGAAGATCCCCGAGCCGGACGACGTTTTCTACGTCTACGACGAGGCGGGAATAATCGACGACGAACTGAAAAACTACATCGTTTCAAAGAACGTCAGTCTCTGTGAGCAGTGCGGCGGGCAGATCGTCGTCGCGGCGGTTAAGACCACCGGCAGCAAGAGCATTGAAAAATATGCTTATGAACTGTTCAACGACTGGGGCATAGGCGACAGCGAGAAGAACAACGGCATGCTCCTTCTGATCTCGGTCGAAGAGGACGATTACTGGGCGCTTCAGGGCAAAGGGCTTGAAAAGCTGATCCAGTCGGGCACGCTGAAACTGATGCTCAACGATCACCTTGAACCGTTTTTCGCTAAAAAACAGTACGGCGAAGGGATCCGTATGTTTTTTGACGCGCTCGTCGACAGGTACGAACAGATCTACTCGATAACCGTGACGCAGTCCGGCACGGTCAGCGTGCCCTCTACGCCGGAGCAGACGGAGACTCAGCAACAGACCGGCACGTCGTTTTTCTCGCTGGTCAAAAGCTTCATAGCGTTCATAGCGTTTATAATAGTCACGTTCACGGTGATCGTAATGATAGTGATCGCCGCGATAATAGTATTCATAATCATCGCTTCGCTTATCAGCGCCGGCAGCTCGACCGCCTCGTTCCACGCGGCGGCGCCGCGGACGGTGATAAACCCGTACAGCTTCAAGCCGTCCGGAACGACGTTCCACACGTCGGGCCGCACCGGCGGATTCTCATCCGGCAGGACCGGAGGATTCTCGTCCGGTAGGACCGGCGGGTTCTCGTCAGGCCGATCCGGCGGGTTCTCGTCCGGCGGTCATCACAGCGGCGGAGGCGGCGGATCGCGCGGCGGCGGAGCAGGAAGAAGATAATCGGATGCCGTCAAAGAACGAACTCACATTTACAGAACCGAAACGAAAATACTACGGCGAATACGTCAAAGCCTGCCGCGAGGCGATAGCCTACGGCGACGGCGAATGGATGCCGTTCAAAGAAAAAGAACTTAAATATTTCAGATTCTTCGCGCCGTCGATGTTCCGGCGGCTGAAGACCGGCAAAGGTCTGCCTGAAGGCTTCCACGCCACGCGCACGTACTGGTGCATGATGGACGGCGAATTCGTCGGAGAGTGTCAGCTCCGCAGCATAAACGGCGGCGAAGACGCAAAGAATATCGGCCACATCGGGTATTCGGTGAAGCCGTCGCTGCGCAACAAGGGTTTCGGTCAGAAGATTCTTGCGTTTGCCGTGAACAGGCTCGCCGGAGAGGGCGTGTATCCGATCTTCGCGTCGTGCCGCAGGGAAAACACCGTTTCACTGCACTGCCTGTCGAAAGCGGGCTTCCGGCGCGCGGGCGAGCATACGGACAAAAACGGAAAGACCGTGTGCGAGCTCGAGCTGCGTTACGAGAAGGACGGCGACGGGATACGTCCGTGCGAATGCTCGTGCGGCGCCGTCGTGTTCAGCAAGGCGGAAGACGGAGTCAAATACCTGATCGTCCGCTCGATCTCGGGCGAATACGGATTCCCGAAAGGTCACGTCGAGGGCGACGAGACGGAAAAGGAAACGGCGCTGCGCGAGATCAGGGAGGAAGCCGGGATCGACGCCTCGCTGATCGACGGATTTTACGAGCGGACCTCGTTTTTCCTGCCAAGGAAGAAAAACGTGCTCAAGCGCGTAACGTATTTCCTCGCGAGTTTCGAAGACCAGACGCCGGTGGCGCAGCAGTCCGAGATCACGGATATAAAGCTTGTCGACTACGAACGGGCGCTCGGCATGCTCCGCCACGAGGACTCGAAAAGGCTTCTGCGACACGCGCACGCGTTCATCGCTGAAAATCTCTGATAACAATATCGGCGCATCCGCGCCGATAACGTTTTAATATGAAAATAACGGCGGCAATATACGGCATAAGACGCCGCGGCGCCGCTGAAAGGATACAAAAATGATAAAACCGCAAAGACTGAAAAAAGGCGACAAAGCCGCCGTAGTGTCGCTGTCGTCGGGCTCGCTCGGCGAGGAAAAGACCATACACAAATTCGATATTGCAAAAAGGAGATTCGCGGAATACGGGATCGAGCTTGTCGCGATGCCGCACGCGCTTTCGGGCAGAAAGTACGTTTACGAGAACCCCGAGGCGAGGGCGGAAGATCTGATGCGGGCTTTCTCCGACCCCGGGATAAAAGCGATCGTCTGCGCGATCGGCGGCGACGACACGATAAGGCTTCTGCCGTACATCGACTTCGACGTAATAAGGAACAACCCGAAGATATTCACGGGTTATTCCGACACGACGTCGAACCATTTCATGATGCACAAAGCCGGGCTCGTATCGTATTACGGCGGAAATCTGATGTGCGATTTCGCCGAATACGTGGAGATGAATCCGTATTTCAAAGCTTCGTTTGAGAATACGCTGTTAAACCCTAAGCCGACGCTCGATATCCCGTGCAGTGATTTTTGCGCGTACGAGTGCGACAAGGTACACTGGGGCCTCGAAAACGTGAACAGGAAGCCGACGGTGTATAAAAACACAGGCTACGAGATACTGCAGGGACACGGCAAGGTCACGGGCGAGCTTATGGGCGGCTGCCTCGAGGTCTTTACCGAACTGACGTACACGGATCTTTGGCACGGCGTCGACTGGGAAGGCAAACTGCTGCTTATCGAGACGAGCGAAGACGATCAGGGCCCCGATTTTCTTTTGTGGAACCTGCGCGGCATGGCGGCAGGCGGCGTGCTTGACAGGATCAACGGCATCGTAGTCGGAAAGCCCGATTACGAGGACAGATTCGAGGTGTATAAGCAGGTGTACAGGAAAGCTCTGCACGAGGCGGGAAAAGACGATCTGCCCGTGCTGTATAACGTTAACGTCGGCCACGCCTACCCGATCGGCATCTTCCCGCTCGGGCTGAAATACGAGATCGACTGCGATAATAAAAAACTGACTCTGCTCGAACCGGCGACGGAATAATCAAGGAGTCGCTCTGCGACAAATTCGGGGGTTCCCGGCACGCTATAATATCAAGTGCAACAAAAAAATATTGACTTCAAGATGTCCAGGGTGTAAAATGAAGTTCCCACACAAACACAATGCACGGAGGACAAGATGAAGCCGTATACTCATTTTACACCAGAAGA
>JAFZRM010000071.1 GCA_017619885.1 Clostridia bacterium
GAAAAGTCTAAATGACTTTCGGGCGAGCTAAATTGGCTGCGCCAGCTAAATTCGCCCTGGCGGGCGAGCTAAATTGACCTGCGGTCCGCTAAATTGCCGCTTCGCGGCAGCTAAATTCGCCCTGCGGGCGAGCTAAATTGGCTGCGCCAGCTAAATTCGCCCTGCAGTCGAGCTAAATTGGCTGCGCCAGCTAAATTCGCCCTGGCGGGCGAGCTAAATTGACCTGCGGTCAGCTAAATTGCCGCTTCGCGGCAGCTAAATTCGCCCTGCGGGCGAGCTAAATTGACCTGCGGTCAGCTGAAATCGGCTGAAAACGGAAAATTTTCCGTTTTCAGCTTTTTTTTGCAAAAAAATCGCCGTTCAGGTTAGTGTTTTTTGAAAAAAACGGCACATATAAAGTGAAAGCATTTTCCGAAAGGGGGGAATCGTCGGTGAAGACGGCGGAGGAAAGACTCGCGTGTCTGCATAAGAAGATGGACGGACGAAGGCGTCTGCGCGAGCGGCGCAGGACCGGAGCGATCGGCGCCTGCAGCGCGGCGCTCGCTTTGTGCCTGTTCGTGTGCGTCTTCGTCGGCAGAGCGCACAACGGAGGCGCGGCCGGCATATACAGCGGCTCGACGATGTTGTTCGAAGGCTCCGGCGGCTACGTGCTCGTCGCGGTCATCGCCTTTATGCTCGGCGCGGCGATCGCCATACTGCTGATAAGGCAGAGGGGCAGAAACGCCCGCAAAGAAGAAGAAAAAGAAGAACAAAACGAAACCGGATCCGAAAACAACAGACAAAAAGGAGATCAGAAATGAAAAAAACGCGGATACTGAGAAGACTCATCGCCGTTATCATCGCGGTCGCGTGCGTCGCGTCGATCCTTACCGAGACCGTCGGCGCGTGGAAAACGAAGACCCACGGCTACAGCGCCAACCTGCTGCTCGACGAGATCAACAAAGGTTATTTCATGATCGACGGCAGCCGCTACGACATCCCGAGCGAGTATCTCGACGCTCTGAAGAGCTATCCGGCGGCGTTCCGCGCCGGCGCGCTCGGCCCGGACTTCTATCCGGACATGCTGACCGGCCAGTCGTACATACACCCGTATGACGCAGCCGCCGGCATCGGCGTCGGCGACTGGCTCATGGAGCTCGTCGACGCGGTCAACGCCCTGCCGAAGGATCACAAAAAGCGCAAGGAGGCGCTCGCCTTCACGCTCGGCATGGCGATCCACTACGCAGGCGACATGTTCGGCCACGACTTCATAAACGCGTTCGCGGGCGGCGCCTATCCGGCGTACGCCGAAGCCGCGCAGGACAAGAACAAGCTGTTCTACATAATCCGCCATATGGCGCAGGAAACTTATATGGACAGCCTGATCGGCAACCGCCTGGGCGACACGTCCGTTTCGGCGCCGGAGAAGTTCATAATGAACTCGTGGATATACGAGGGCACCGCGAACAACGGCCCCGCAAACATATACAAGAATTACGACGGCGGCATGATGTATCAGTATAAATACCTCGTCGAGATGCGCGCGAAGCTCTACGCATACGCGGAGAAACAGCGCGAATCGATCACGCCGCCGATGCCGCAGATCGTCCAGTACCTCGACAGATGGATCGAGGACCTCGACAAGGCGACCTACCAGCTGATCGTCGCCTTCGACGATATCGCGCACGATTTCCTGACCGGTGTTAAAGGCAAGGACGATATCGCGATCGTCACGGACAGGCTCAACAAGTGGCTCGACGATTACGGCAAATACGCCTCGCCCGCCCCCGATATACTCACCGATATAGCGAAAGCGTTCGGAAAAGGCAAGGACTGGGTCCTGAAAGAGCTCGGACTCAGCTATATAACCGACGCCTGGAAGCAGTTCAAGAACGAGCTGATTCAGGACATGATCCTCTGGGGACTGGCGCAGGCCGGTATAGACATCAACAAGTACAAGGATTATCTGAGCAATCCGGAGCTCGCGCTCGAGGGCAACGGCGGATCCGAGGCGGATTACCTCGAATTCAAATCGTACATGGACGCGTTCGCTTCGAGCTGGGAACAGCTTGACGCCTTCTACAATACGCTGATGATGGGCCGTCTGATCCTGATGGGACCGGACAACCTCAACTCGTTCTTCAGAAAGTACGGCGTCTCGAGCTCGTTCAAAAACGGCTCCGGCCACATCATGATGGACGAGTTCGACATCGAGATAAAGACGAAGGACGGATCGATCTTCACGACTTACGGCACCGACGACAACGTGTTCGTCGACGTCTACGAGAACGGGAAAAAGATCTGCTCGAAGCTGCTCGACAAGTCGGGATACGACGACTTTGAACGCGGCGACGACGACACCTACACGGTATCGCTGCCGCGCCAGATATCTCCCGACAAATTCTCGCTTTCGCTGCGTATAGAAAAGATCTCCAAAGCGGAGGCGGACCCCGACGAATGGACCATAACCGGAGTGTGGGTGGCGTGCAAATGCGGCGGCGTCTACATTTTCGGCAAGACCGTGACCGGAAGACTGCCCACCGGCCAAACGATAACCGTGGAATCGCCCGGGTTGATAAGGGTCCTGAACAAAGAGCATACGTTCAAGAAATGGGGCAGCAAGCTCAATATGAACCCGAATATAAAATCGGGCGATCTTACCTACACCACGGCGCTGAATCCCACGATAATCAGCTTCATGAAGAGCAACGACAACAGCACGCAGTGGGTAAACAGCGGCAACATCCTCTGGAACAACATGACGGCGCGCCGCAATATCCTGTACGAGATATTCCACGGCTTCAAGCCGACGATCGCGCTGTCCGTCAACAAGACCTCGTTCTATCAGGGCGAATCCGTGTACCTTTCCGCCGATTTCACAAGCTACTGGAACGGCATCACGAAAGCCCGCCGCGATAAGGAATACATAGTATCGTCGGTAGGCGAGACGAAACAGCAGGCGTGCAGCGGCACGGTGCGGATAGTGAACGTCAGCAGCGGCGAGACCCAGGTGCTGACCGGCACGGTCAGCAACGGCAAAATGTCGGTCAACCTGAACTCGCTCGCCCCCGGAAACTACAGACTGCGCGCGGTCTACGACGGCGACGCATACAACGGCTCGGCGAAGTCGAACGTCGTCAATATCCAGGTCCTCGCGCCGCGGTACACCGTGACTTACAGAGTCGCAAACGGCTTCTGGTCCGACGGCACAAACGGCGCAAAGACCGAGACCGTGTCGAAGGGCAGCAGCCCGGCGTATATTCCCACCGGCATGAGACCCTCGTACGGCTACGAGGGCGGCGTCTGGGATCCGGACCCGTATAACGCGACTATAACGGGAAACAAGACGTTCATATACCGGTTCGACGAGATGCCGAGATATACCGTGACTTACAAAGTCGTAAACGGCACCTGGTCCGACGGCTCGACGGCCGGGCTGACCGAAACCTTGTACAGAGGCGAATATCCCTCCTCCGTGCCCTCCGGCATGATCGCCATGTCCGGCTACGGCGGCGGCTCGTGGGACGCGGATCCGTATTCGACCTCGATCGGCGGCGACAGAACGTTCACCTACACGTTCGGCGAGCTGCCGAGGTACGCCGTGACGTATAAAGTCGTAAACGGCACCTGGTCCGACGGCTCGGCGGCTGAGCTGACCGAGACCGTAATGAGCGGCCGCAGCCCCGCGAACGTGCCCTCCGGCATGAAGCCCGCGGACGGCTACGGCACGGGTCGCTGGGACGAGGATCCCGCGAACGCGACGATAAGCGGCGCCAGAACGTTCACCTACACGTTCGATCCGCTCCCGACGTACACCGTGACCTACAAGGTCGCAAACGGCAGCTGGTCCGACGGCTCGACCGACGATATGACCGAGACCGTGACGAGCGGCAAATCGCCCGCCGCCGTGCCCTACGGCATGAAAGCCGCGGAAGGCTACGCGGGCGGCTCGTGGAACGCGGATCCGGCGACGGCGAAGATCACCGGCAACACGACGTTCACCTACACGTTTGAAGAACTGAAGAAATACGTCGTGACGTTCGAGGTCGAAAACGGCGCCTGGGGCGACGGCTCGAAGGAACCGAAGACCGTCACGCTGACCGGACTCGACGATACGCTGTATCTGTCGGCGGATCAGATCCCGGCGGTCGGCGCGGATCCCGACGACACGTTCAAGGCGGGCTCCTGGGACAACGCCCCGACGGAGACCACAGAGATCACCGGCGACGTCACGTTCACCTACACTTACGCAAAAGAAGACACGATCAGCCGGACAGTCACGTTCAAGGTCGTCAACGGCGCCTGGAACAACGGCTCGAAGAGCAAGATAACGGTCAAGCTTACCGGCTACGAGGGAGACGTCCTCAAACTCGACGAATCCCAGATCCCGGCGGTCGGCGGCAAGCCGAACAGCACTTACAAAGCCGGCTCGTGGAACGTCGAACCCAAGGCGGGCGTCGAGATCACGGGCAACCCGACCTACACCTACACCTACGCGAAAAAAGACGCGATCAGCCGGACCGTGACGTTCAAGGTAGAAAACGGCGCCTGGGACGACGGCACGACGGAGGACAAGACCGTGGTGCTTAACGGCTACGAGGGCGACGTCCTCAAACTTGACGAATCCCAGATCCCGGCGGCCGGCGGCAAACCCGAAGACACCTACAAGCCCGGCGCGTGGGATACGGTCCCCGCGGCGGGAGAGGAGATCACGGACGATCCGGTGTTCACATATACCTACGAAAAGAAAGCGACCGTAAGCCGGACCGTGACGTTCAAGGTAGAAAACGGCGCCTGGGACGACGGCACGACCGAGGACAAGACCGTAACGCTTACCGGATACGAGGGCGAAGACCTCACGCTCACCAAAGATCATATTCCGACGGCGGGCAAGAACCCGGACGACACCTATAAGGCGGGCAAATGGGACACCGCGCCGAAGGCCGGCGCCGCGGTCACAAACGACCCGACGTACACCTACACTTACGCGAAGAAAGACGCGCTAAGCCGGACCGTGACGTTCAGAGTCGAGGACGGCGCATGGAACGACGGCACGACGGAGGACAAGACCGTAACGCTTACCGGCTACGAGGGCGATACCCTGACGCTGAACGAAAAAGA
>JAFZRM010000002.1 GCA_017619885.1 Clostridia bacterium
ATGCGGCTTTAGCCGCGCGCGGGCGTCCCCCCTACAGGAACCCGAGAGCAACGGGGTTTCCGTAAGCCCTCGCCCTACACGGTACGGACGATCGCGCGCCCCCTCAGGTTATTGACCTGAGGGAGGGGAACAGGGGGTTTGGGGGTGGCGAGGCGTATGCCGAGCCGTGAGGGGTGGGAACCCCCAAGATTGTCGCGAAGCGACTCCTTAATTCGCCTTATTCTGTGATAAATAACCTCTTGACAAAATCATTGATACGTGTTATAATAGTATCAAATACGAGATGTCGCGATCATGATAACACCAAAATTAATAAAAATAGGTTGACAATATCCTATAATTGATGTATAATAGCGTCAAAGTTTCAAAAAGGGGCGAAGATATGAATATAAACACCGACAAGATAGTGTCCATATCCGAAGCGAATCAGAACTTTTCGAAGACGGCGCGCCTCGCCGACAAGCTGGGCGAGGTATATATATTCAAGAACAACAAGCCCAGATACCGTCTCGAGGTGATAGAAGGCGACGAATTTGAAGTCGCGGATAAGGAGCTTCCGGCGGAAACGGAGGAAGTCCGCGAGAAAAAGCTGGCGCGCCTGCTCGGATTCGTCAGAAAATACCGCAAAGGGCTCGAGGAACTTCTGCGTTTATCGGACAAATAGCGTAACGTAAGGCTCCGTCACGTCATTAACAGAAAAAACGGGTAAGCATTTTGAAAGAAAAAGTCATTTATTACAGCGACGAGCGCGAGGAGTTCTCCGGCACCGATTACAACGGAAAGCCCGTCGGCGGCGACTACGAATACATCCGCGACGGGCTCGGCGCACGGTTCCTTTACAACGTCGTCGCGCGTCCCGCGGCGTTCCTTTATGCGAAACTGGTTATGCGGCAGAAGACCGTCGGGCGGGAAAAGCTGAAAGATTTCAAAAAGGCCGGGATATTCGTCTACGGCAACCACACCCAGAGAACGGGCGATCCGTTCGTGCCGAACGTTTTCCTGTTCCCTCACCGCGTCTATTTCGTTGTCAATCCGGACAACCTTAACGTGCCCGTGATCGGCAGGTTCACGCCGGCTCTCGGCGCGCTGCCGCTGCCCGCGGGGATCAGGGCTTACCGCAACTTCCTGTCCGCGATCGACCGCCGCACAGGCGAAGGCGGCGCGGTCGTGATCTATCCCGAGGCGCATATCTGGCCGTATTACACGAAGATCCGCGATTTCCCGGATACCTCCTTCGGCTACCCGTGCAGGAACGACACGCCCGTGTTCTGCTTCACGAACACTTACAAAAAGAGCCGGATACTCAGAAAGCCCCGCGTCGTGACATACGTCGACGGACCGTTTTATCCCGACGGATCGGTCCCGGCAAACGACCGCCCGAAAGAACTGCGCGACCGCGTATACGGCGCGATGTGCGAACGCGCCCGGCACTCCGACTGTGAATACATCAGATACGTAAAAAAGGAAAACTGACATGGTAAATATACTGTTCTGCGGCAACGGTTACGTCTTCGACGGCATGCTGACGTGCGCTTTGTCGATACTGAAGCGGTCGGATTCGGACGAGCCGTACACGTTCTTTGTCTACACCATGGACGTGTCGCACATCAAGCCCGCGTACACCCCGATTCCGGACGAAATGATCGCGTTCTTCGACGGCGTCATAAAGGAATATAATAAAGAAAACCGCGCCGTAAAGATCGACGTCACGGATCTTTACATGAAAGAGTTCTCCGGCTGCCCGAACGAGGGCGCCTACTGCTCGCCGTACACGCTGATAAGGCTCTTCGCCGATATGATAGACGGTATGCCCGACAAGCTGCTGTATCTTGACGCGGACGTCATGTTCAACCGCGACGTGCATCTGCTCTACGACACCGACGTGTCGGACGTCGAATACGCCGCCGCGCGCGACCACTACGGCAAATACCTGATAAGACCGGATTACGTCAACGCCGGCGTCCTGCTTTTCAACCTGAAAAAGATGAAGCAGACGGGACTTCTCGCCAAAGCGCGGGAGCTGATCAAGACGAAGAAGCTCGTTTTTGCCGATCAGTCCGCGATAATCCGCTCCACGAGCAGCAAGAAAATGCTGCCGCAGCGGTTCAACGATCAGAAATTCCTTCACCGCCGCACCGTGGTGCGCCATTTCTCGAAGCGGCTTTTCTGGCTTCCGTATCCGCACACCGACAATATAAAGCAGTGGCACGTCAGCCGCGTGCACAAGGTCTTCCGGTATTACTGTTTCGACGACGTGCTGTACGAATACATCTACCTGAAGAAGAAATACGAATCCGAGGTCGACCCCAGATGAACAGAAAAAACATCCCGATATTTTTCGCGTGCGACGACAACTTCGTCAAGTTCACAATAGTTTCCCTGCTCTCCATAAAAGAGCACGCGTCGCGGCACTGCGATTACACCGTCTACGTCCTGCACGCCGGGATAACGGAGAATATGATGCGGCAACTTTACGAGCTGCAGGACGACAACTTTACCGTGATATTCCGTGACGTCACGGATTATCTCGTTTCCATATCCGACAAGCTCCCGATCAGGGATTATTACTCTAAAACGACTTATTACCGCGTGTTCATCGCCGAGATGTACCCCGATTACGACAAGGCGATATATATCGACAGCGACACGGTCGTGCAGGGCGATATAAGCGAGCTGTACGACACCGACATCGGCGACAGCTACGTCGGCGCCTGCCACGAGCAGGTTATGGTACAGGTCGACGAATTCGGCACCTACGCCGAGCGCGTGATCGGCGTCGACCGCGGCAATTTCTTCAACGCCGGGCTTCTTCTTATAAACTGCGTGCAGTTCCGCGAGCATCTCGTGCTCGACAAGTTCGTCCATTATCTTAAAGAGTACACTTTCGTCGTCACGCAGGACGAGGATTATCTGAACCTGATCTGCAAAGACCGCGTTTACTGGCTCGACCAGCGTTGGAACACCGAGGTCTTCGGCGAGATCCCGTATCCGCCGGAGGAGGCGAAGATGATCCACTATATCATGGTGAACAAGCCGTGGCATTACGCGGACTGCCGATTCGGCGACGTCTTCTGGCGGTACGCCGAAAAAACGTCCGTATACGGCCAGATCAAATCTATACTCGACAACTACCCCGAGGAGAAAAAACAGCGCGACCGCGAATCGGCGGAAAATCTTGTCAGCCTCGCCGTAAGCGAGACGGCGCGCCGCGACAACTTCAAGAACCGTCAGGACGCCAGGCGCGACGCCGGCAGGGTGGCGATAGTGAAGAAGATCGAGCTGTACGAGCGTCAGGGCAGGTTCGCCGAGGACGTCGAGGACGATCCGCCGACGGTACCGCTTATGCCCGACGATATCGACTATCTGCGCCGCTCGCCCGTCGACCGCGCGAAATCGGTCGCGGCGTTTGCCGCGGCGAAGCGGTTCGTAAACAGGCTGATAGCCGATAAGCAGCTGATGATAAAGGAGATCCGCGGCATCGAAAATCTGAGGCTGCCCGAGGGCGGCGCCGTGATCACGTGCAACCACTTCAACGCTTTCGACAGCTTTGCGATGCAGATCGCCTTCGACCGCGCGCAGCTTAAAAAGAAAAAGCTGTACCGCGTGATACGCGAGGGCAACTACACCTCCTTCCCGGGCTTCTACGGCTTTCTGATGAAGAACTGCAACACGCTGCCGCTCGCGTCGAACCATAAAACGCTCAAAAAATTCATGGAGGCGACGGATACGCTGCTCGGCAAGGGCAATTACATCCTCGTTTATCCGGAGCAGAGCATGTGGTGGAACTACCGCAAGCCGAAGCCGCTCAAAAACGGCGCGTTCACGTTCGCGGCGCGAAGCAATGTGCCGGTGATACCGTGTTTCATCACGATGCGCGATTCCGACGTCATAGGTGAGGACGGCTTCTGCGTGCAGGAATACACGATACACATAAGCGAGCCGATTTATCCGGATCAGTCGCTCGGCTACTCGAAGCGCGTGCAGGCGCTGTCCGATCAGAACTATAAAGTCTGGAAGGAAATATACGAAAAAGAATACGGGATGCCGTTGAGATATACGACCGAAAATCCGTAAATGAATAAAGATAAGGGGAACGATATGCAAAAGAAACTGACGATACTCCACTGCAACGACATCCACGGCGATTTTCTGCCCAAGCGCGGGGCGCTCGGGATGTTCACCGGCGGACTTTCCCGCCTTTCCGGCTACGTCAAAAAAGTCCGCGCCGAGGAGGATAACGTTATATTCGCCAACGCCGGCGACATGTTCCGCGGATCCGTCATAGACTCGGAATTCATGGGGCTTTCCACTATCGAGCTGATGAACATGCTGTCGCCCGACGTGACGACCGTCGGCAACCACGAGGTCGACTACGGTCTCGCGCACCTGCTTTTCCTTGAAAAATGCGCGAAATTCCCGATAATCAACGCCGACCTTTACATCACGCTGAACAACACGCGTCTTTTCCGCCCGTATATAAACGTCGAAGTCGGCGGAATGCGCGTCATGTTCATAGGCCTGCTCACCGAGGAGGTCATCAGCTCCACGAAGAGCGAGCGCGTCATCGGCTCTTACATAAACGTCGCCGAAGCCGCGAAAGAAGTCGGTATCATCGCCGACAACTACCGCACGAAGGACACCGATATCTTAGTCCTTTTGACGCACATCGGAATCGAAAAGGACCGCGAGCTCGCCGCGATGCTCGACCCCGACTGGGGCGTCGACCTCATAATCGGCGGTCACTCGCACACGTTCATGGACGCGCCCGAGATCGTCAACGGCATACCGATAGTCCAGGCGGGCACGGGCTCCGGCCAGATCGGCCGCTTCGATCTCGTCTACGACGACGAACAGCACCGTCTCGTCAGTAAAGAATGGCGTCTGCAGCAGATAAACGAGAGCACGGCGCCGTCCGATCCTTTGATCGACACGCTGCTCGACAGCTACAAGACGCAGACCGACGCGAAATACCGCCGCATCGTCACCGGCTTCGCCCGCGAGCTGACGCATCCGACGCGCATCCAGGAGACGGAGATGGGCAACCTTTACGCGGATCTTTTGCAGGAGGACTCGAGCTTCGACATCATGATGATGGGCTCCGGCGCGATCCGCAAAAAGGCTCTCGGCCCGATAGTAGAGTATCAGGACATGATCGAGAACACGCCGTTCGACGATCAGCTCTGGATGATAAAGGTCACCGGCGGCGAGTTCCGCCGTATGATACAGTACGTCATGCGCGACGACGCCTGGGAGGGCCACACCGAATTCTATCAGTATTCAAAGGGCGTCCGCATCGTTTACCGCAAGAGCACTCATACGCTCGAGGAGCTTTCGTTCCGCGGCAAAGAGGTCGAGGACGGCGACGAGTTCCTGATAGCGATGCAGACGTATCACTACAGCAACTTCGAGGAGTTCTTCAACGTCCCGATCGAGCCGATAAAGGACCGC
Organism: Clostridia bacterium; assembly: GCA_017619885.1. Classification (GTDB taxonomy): domain Bacteria; phylum Bacillota; class Clostridia; order Oscillospirales; family CAG-272; genus UBA1248. The sequence goes on from JAFZRM010000002.1 coordinate 5,449, forward strand.
ATGCGTCCGCGCGTCGTCGCGACGTCGGTCAACAACATAATCGAGGAGTATTTCACGACTCACCAGGGTCTCGACGCTCACGTCGAGGGCAGGATCGTGATACTCGACTGAAAAAAGCCCCTCGGGGTGTACTTCGTAACGAAGTACACCCCAGCTAAATTCGCCCGTTGGGCGAGCTAAATTGGGCTTCGCCCGGCTAAATTCGCTTCGCGAGCTAAATTCGCTTCGCGAGCTAAATTGGGCTTCGCCCAGCTAAATTCGCTGACGCGAGCTGAAAGAGGCGAATTTAATTTAGCTGAAAGCCGAAGGCTTTCAATTTAGCTGAAGTCGTATGACTTCAATTTAGCTGCGAGCGAAAGCGAGCAATTTAGCTTTTTACTGAACTGAAAGAATATAACCCGCTATGACACTTTCTTATACCGAAAAATGTCAAAGTGGGTTTGTTTCTTCTTTATGCAGGTTCCACTTCGCGAGGCTTTTTTCAGTTTTCCAGTTCGGCAAATTGCGCGTATGACCTTGAAAAACCGGCCGCGGTATGGTATAATCAAAAAAGCACAAAAGATAATGAAAAGAGGTGTCAGTATGGACAGGACAGTATTTTTCGAACCGGTGCCCGAAGGCGAACGCGTATCGGATCTGTACGAGGTCAAACTCAACGGACAGACCGCGCCGCTGTACGAGGTCAGAGTGTCGGCCGTGCCGTTCAACCGCCCGTGGCCGGGGCGCGAGAGGCCGGTCGAGCAGTCCGAGCTCGCGGCGATGACGTATTTTGAGATGACCGCGCCGACGGCGGTCACGGTCAGGGCGAAGCAACAGATAAAAGACGTGACCGTCCGCCCGCTGTCAAAGGGCATCAAGGCGGAGTTCTGCGGCGAGGTCGCGAGCTTTACGATAAACGAGCCGGGGCAGTATTCCGTCGAGATAAACGGACGTCACAACAACCTCCACGTGTTCGCCGACGCGCCGGAGGACAAGCCGGATAAAGCGTGCTTCACGTATTATTTCGGTCCCGGCGTGCACGAGGCGGGAAATATCGTGCTGAAGTCCGGCGAGAGCGTATATATCTCCGAAGGCGCGGTCGTTCACGGCGCGATCCAGGCGTATGAGGCGGAAAACGTCCGCATATGCGGCCGCGGCATCCTCGATTACAGCAAAATGAGCCGCCACGATCCGCTTCACTGGGAGGAGGACGGAATAATAAACCTGGCAAGATGCGAAAACGTCACGGTCGAGGGCATAATCCTGCGCGACGCGAGCTGGTGGACGATAACGTCGTTCAACTGCGAAAACCTCACCTTCCGCGGTCTGAAGGCCGTCGGCATGTGGCGGTACAATTCAGACGGGTTCGATTTCGTCAACTGCCGCAATATCCGCGTCGACGGATGCTTTTTGCGCAACTTCGACGACGTGATCGTCTTCAAAGGTCTGCGGCTGCAGCAGATGCCGGACGGGTATAAAAACCGGAAACCCATACCGCCGTACGAGCATATAAGTCCGCAGAATTATATCGTGGAGAACTGCGTGCTCTGGTGCGACTGGGGCGGCGCGCTCGAGATCGGCGCGGAGACCGTCGCCGACGAGTATTTCAATATCGTTTACCGCAACTGCGATATAATCCGCGTCGCCGACGGCGCGCTGCGCATACAGAGCGGCGACCGCGCGGTGATACACAACGTGCTCTACGAGGATATCCGCGTCGAGTATTCGAAATACGACACGGCGTCGGTGTTCCAGCAATGCGACGAGATGAAATACGAGCCGCCCGGGGGTTATTCCGTGACGCCCGTCATCACAGGCTGGATGTACAACAACCTGTGGACGCGCGACGGCATCTACGGAAATATATACGATATAACGTACCGCAATATCGCGGTCTTCACGGACGAGGGGATGCCCGCGCCGAAGGTCGTCTTCAAAAGCGTCGACGACGATCACAAAATCGACGATATAACGATCGAGGGCATGACGCTGAACGGTAAACCGTTTTATCCGGAGCCCGAGGTTTCGGAGTTTTCAAAAAACGTAAAGGTCAGATAAGGAGGCGGGTATGACGGAAATTAAAGAAACGATCCGAAAATGCGTGATCTGCGCCCTCTGCGGCGTCCTGATCGCAGCTTCTTTTATCCGTACCGGAGAGGTGATAACGATGGCGGCAAACGCACAGACGGCGCTTTATAAAGAGGGCGAAGTACAACAGCAGCGGCTCGTGGACAACACCTGCGCGGTGCAGTTCAGTGTCGACAAACCGTTCAAAGAGCTGCTCATACGCGCAGAAAGAACGGACAAGACCGAGGACAGAGGCACGTTCACGGCGGAACTGTACAGATGGGACGGAAGCTATCAGGCGACGCTGAAAAACGCGCCGCTTCATACCGCCGCGATAAAAGGCGTGTCGGCGGGAGAAGACGCGGTCTTTTCATTCGACCCGGCGCCCGCCGGCGAATATCTGCTTTATATGCACGGCGCGGGCGGCAATCTTCACATAGGACTGTGCGAGGGCGCCGGCGCGCGCACGTACGTAAACGCGTCAGAGCATCCGCTTTCGGCAGAGGTCACGCTCGTCTGGGCGGAGGGCGAAGGAAAGCTCGAGGCGGTGTCCGGCAATCACTTTGAATTCGTGACGTCCGCCGACACGTGGGTCGTCACCGACGGGCTCGGCAGAGTCGTAGAAAACACGCAGACCGACACGCGGCGTCAGAACAAGACCGTCGGCCTGTTCTTCCACACGTGGCACACCTCGAACAGCAATCTCGGCTCGCGAAACATTACAATGATACTGAAAGAGCATCCCGAGATACAGAACGACTTCAAAAGCCCGCTGTGGGGAGACGCCGGCGCGTATCACTGGAACGAGCCGATCTGGGGATATTACAAATCGAACGACGAATGGGTCCTGCGCAAGCAGGCGGAGCTGCTCGCCGACGCGGGAGTCGACGTCGTGTTCTTCGACAATACGAACGGCACGATAACGTTCATCGACGACGTGCTGACGCTCTGCCGCGTCTGGTCGCAGGCGAGGGCGGACGGCGTGAAGACGCCGCAGATCTCGTTCATGCTGCCGATGTTCGACTACGATAACGTGGCGATCCAGCTGCGAGAGATATATTCAAAGCTCTACGGCAAGGGAATATATAAAGACCTGTGGTTTTACTGGAAAGGCAAGCCGCTGATGATAGGCTACCCCGGCAGACTTGACAAACGGAACGCGACGGATAAGGAGATACTGAATTTCTTCAACTACCGCGTGATAAACCACTCGCAGTCCGCGGACAATATACAGGTCCAGGACGACGACGGCAAGCCGCTCGTAATGGGCGCGATACAGGACGAGGTCAAGAGAAAATATCAGCTCTGGAACTGGATATCCGTTTATCCTCAGCTCGTCAACAAAAACAAGGACGGCACGCCGGAGCAGGTGTCGGTCGCGATAGCGCACAACTGGTGCGCGGAAACGCACCTGACCGCGATGAACAACCCGAAATATCAGGTCTTCGGCCGCCATTACGACCCGAAGACCGGCAAGGTCGACGAACGCGAGAACGCGAAGCTGTACGGCAAGTATTTTGAAACGCAGTGGGAATACGCGCTTGAAATCGACCCGGAATTCATCTGGGTGACGGGCTGGAACGAGTGGGTCGCCGGGCGCTTCGAGGATTTCTGGGGCGTCGAGAACGCGTTCCCGGACAATTTCAGCGACGAATACAGCCGCGACATAGAGCCGTCGAAGGGCGATCTGAAGGATCATTACTACTATCAGCTCGTAAACTACATCAGAAAATACAAAGGCACCTCGGCTCTGCCCGCGGTCGACGAGCCGGTGACTGTAAATATCGCGACGGGCGACGGCTGGGACAAGGTCAGCCGCACCTACGAAACGTACGGCGGCGACACGTTCGACCGCCGCGCACGCGGATACATGAACAACGAGGCAAAGACGAGTTACAGATACGTCAACACGACCGGCAGGAACGACATAATATCGTCTAAGGCGACGTACGATGCGGAAAACGTGTACTTCATGGTCGAGACGAAAGACGATCTGACGCCGTATACCGATCCCGCGTGGATGCGCCTGCTGCTCGAGGTCGCCGACAAGAACGGCGAGGCGGTCAGCGCCGAAAACTGGGAGAGCTTCCAGTACATCGTGAACAGACAGACGCCGGACGACGCGGCGCACGCGACGCTTGAAAAGAGCAAAGGCGGCTGGGAATGGGAGACCGCCGGTCAGGTCAGCTATAACGCAAGCGGAAAGACGCTGCAGATATCGGTGCCGAGAAAACTGCTCGGTATAGACGGATGCAGCTCGTTCACGCTGAACTTCAAATGGTCGGATAATATGCAGACCGACGGCGACATACTCGATTTCTACGAGAACGGCGACGTCGCGCCCGAGGGCAGATTCAAATACAGCCTGTCGGTATATAACGCGCCGGATAAGATCGAAGAAACGCAGACGGATACCGACCCCGTCACGACCGAACCGGCCGGCGGCGGAAGCAAAACCGGAAAAGTGTGGCCCGTCGCCGTCGGAGCGGCCGTGCTCGCCGCCGCCGGCGTCACCGCCGCGCTGATAATAAAGAAAAAGAAAGGAGTCGGCTGACGCCGACGTTCTTTGGGGGTTCCCACCCCTCAAACCCGCTTGCGGTGACCCGAAAAAATCATCGCGTCACTACCGTGACCATGCTCGATTTTTTTGACCGCTGCGCCTTCCTCGCATTGCTTCATCCGCCCCTGGCGGGAACCCCCACCGCTCTCCAGTTCGCGGCGGGGAACCCCTTTGGCGGCGCAATGCTCGTCACCCCCCAAACCCCCTGTTCCCCTCCCGCAGATCAGAGATCTGAGGGGGCACGATGCCGTAGGGGGTCGGCGCCCTCGACGACCCGGTGCCCGGGGGAGCGGCGGGAGCAAGCCCCCGCCCTACAGCAAAAAAGCCCCAACGGATGTTGGGGGGAGGCGGGGGTTTGGGGGCGGTGCCGGGGTTCCCCGCCGCGAACAGCGGTGGG
>JAFZRM010000072.1 GCA_017619885.1 Clostridia bacterium
CAGCGCCTCGCCGTCGCGCACTGGCGTACATTCAAGACTTCTTATGTACGGCTGTATGTCGACCTCCGCGAAGCCGCTCTCCGTTTTCTTCGTTCTCTTTTCAACCAGCACCGGCGAGCGGAAAAGCTCGTTCACGCGACCGCAGAAATCCGGGTCGACGTCGGGCGAGATGATCCTTAACTCGTACCCCGCGTCCTTGATTTTCTTGAACTCGTTTTCCGGCGTGTAGACGTCGGTTATTCTTATGTCTTCCGGCAGATTCGCGTTGAGTCTTTCCGCGACCGATCCGGCGTCCGTGTCCTCCACGGCGTTTATATCCAGGAATTCGCAGACGCTCTCGGTGCCGACCGACGCCGGAAGCGAGAAGACGAGATACGGCCGCGGGTTGAAGCCGTGCGTGTGCTCGACTCTTATCCCCGCGCGGGTCAGCGCCGTTTTCATCGTTCTGTCGAGGTCCAGATGCGAGATGAATTTGGCGTTCCCCGTCTTGCTGAATTTCAGCCTCAGTTTTTTGTAACCGGACACCATCTGTTCACCCCTCCGAGTCTGTTCGCGCCGCAGCCGGCGCATCCCTCGGCGCACGAACGCGTCGTTTTGCCCTCGTACGCTTTGCGCCGCTCCGACGTGAAGAATCTTTTATCCACTCCGCAGTCAATGACGTCCCACGGCAAAACCTCGCCGTCGTCGCGGCGTCTGTTCGCGTAGAACGCCGGGTCGACGCCGCAGTCGGAAAACAACTGCATCCATTTGCCGAAATCGAAATATTCGCTCCAGGCGTCGAATCTCATGCCGCGGCGGCACGCTTCCAGCATCACGGCGCACAGCTTCCTGTCGCCGCGCGCGAGCACGGCTTCGATCAGGCTGCCGTCGGCGTCGTGATAATTGTATTTTATGCGCCTGTCGTCGCAGTACGATCCGAGGAGCTTCTGCTTGCGGCGGAATTCATCAAGACTGTCCTGAGCCTCCCACTGGAACGCCGTGAAAGGCTTCGGGATGAAGCAGGCGACGGAGATCGTGACCTGCGGCTTGCCCTTCGGCCTGTTTTCGCATTCGTAAAAGCTGTTTATAACGGTCTTTGCGAGGTCCGCGATGCCTTTTATATCCTCGTCCGTTTCCGTCGGATGGCCGATCATGAAATACAGCTTGACCGCGGTCTTTCCCGACGAGAACGCCACGCGGCAGGCGCGCAGGACCTCCTCCTCGGTCAGGTTCTTGTTTATCACGTCGCGCAGGCGCTGCGTTCCGGCTTCCGGCGCGAACGTCAAGGTCGAGGTGCGTACGCTCGATATCTTCTTCATCAGCTCGTCGGTGAAGCTGTCGGCGCGAAGCGACGGCAGCGTCAGACTGATCATGTTGTCGTCGGTCCACGACAGCAGACCGTCCGTCAGCTCGCGCAGTCCGGTATAGTCGGACGTCGACAGCGAGCAGAGCGAGATCTCGTCGTATCCCGTGTTTTCAAACGTGCGGCGCGCCTGTTCGTTAAGCAGCGCGGGGTCCTTTTCGCGGATCGGGCGGTAGATCATCCCCGCCTGGCAGAAGCGGCAGCCGCGTATGCAGCCGCGCATTATCTCAAGCGTTATCCTGTCCTGCACGCATTCGATATACGGCATGACCGGTTTATCCGGGAAGAACGCCGTGTTGAAATCCTCTATAATACGCTTAGTGACCTTCGCCGGCACGTCGTCGTATTTCGGTCTGTACGCGGCGACGGTGCCGTCGGCGTTGTAGTCGACGTCGTATAGCGACGGTACGTAGAATCCGGGCAGCTTCGCCGCCTCGTGAAGGAAAGCGGCGCGGTTGTACGTCCCGTCTTTCTTCATTTTTATGTAGAGTTTTGAGAAATCGACGAGCGCGATCTCGCCCTCTCCGATCGAGAAAACGTCGAAGAAATCGGCTACCGGCTCGGGGTTGTACGAGCACGGACCGCCGCCGATTATAATCGGATCGTCCTCGTCTCTTTCAGCCGACGTCAGCGGTATGCCGCCGAGCTTCAGCATATTGAGGACGTTCGTATAGCATAGTTCGTACTGCAGCGTGAAGCCGACGACGTCGAACTTGGAAAGCGGTGTGCCGGTCTCGTGCGAGGTCAGCGGCAGACCGTATCTGATCAGCTGTTCTTCCATATCGACCCACGGAGCGTACGTCCGCTCACAGTATATATCGGGTTCGGCGTTAAGCGCGCCATAAAGTATGCGGACGCCGAGGTTCGACATCCCAATCTCGTAAGTGTCTGGGAACGCGAACGCCCAGCGGCAGCCGACCGTCGACGGGTCCTTGACGACCTGTCCGAATTCGCCTCCCGTATACCTGCCGGGCTTAAGCACCTGCTTAAGAAGCGTATCTTTGTAAAACATCATAATACCTTAAAAAATATTTCGTCGCATACAGTATACCAAATCCCGGTGAAAAAATCAACGGTTTACGCGAATTTATTTTTTATTTTACAAATGTTTTAATTGCCGCACCCTGTCAAATAACATAAAATGTTTGCACCGCGCCGGTTTTTTATTTAAAATCGCGGGTATATAATGAGATCAGAACGTCAGATCATTATCAATTCCGGAGGATACGACGATGAAAAAGAAAGCGGTCTGTTTACTGCTCGCATTCGCGCTGCTCTTCGCCGCCGCGCCCGCGGTATACGCGGACGGCGGGGCCGAGGTCAACGTCGCGCTGAATCAGAACGTGACGGCGACGAGCAGCTACGTGCCGGCGGAAGGCTTTTACGACGCGAGCTTCCTCGTAGACGGTGAATGGGAAACGTACGCCGGCGGAAACGTAAAACTCGGCTGGAACACGAACCCGTACGACACGATAAACGAAGACACACCAACCGACGTGACCGTCGCGCTCGACGCGGAATACAAAGTCAGTAAAATCGTCCTGAAGCCGATGAAATGGACGAACGGCGACGCGTTCCCGCGCGATTTCGAGCTTCAGTATTCGACCGACGGCAAGACGTATAAAACTCTTAAAAAAGCCGAAAACGTCAACGCCCACGCCGACTCGAACACTTCGGTCACACCGATCACGTACGAGATCACGCCGACTCCGATGAGATATTTCAGGATACATATAACGAAACACAGCGCGGTCGTCGATGCGAGCGGCAGTTACACTTCTGCGATCGGCGAGCTCGAGCTGTACGGAACGTATGAGGAAAGCGAAATGACGAATATACGCCTGAACAAGCCGGCGTTGAACATGAACCCGGGCGAGCAGGACTGGCTGAAGCTGCTTTCCGGCAACAAAGAATCGCAGAACGGCGCGACTTTTGAAAGCAGCGACGAAAATGTCGCCACGGTCGCCGCTGACGGCACGGTTACGTCCGTCGCGAACGGCACCGCGACGATCACCGCGACTGACAAAAAGACGAATGAAAAATACGAATGCACCGTGACCGTCGGGGAATTCAAGGCGTCGGACAAATTCCAGATCGTGGCGTTCATCCCGTACTTCTACGGCTCCGAGGTCACCGAAAAGACGTTCGACAACCTCAAAAAAGGCGGGATCACGAACGTTGAACTGAATTTCGCGCTTGACGCGAGCGCGGTCGAATACGACAACATCATAAAGGCGTTGGGACTCGCTTACGAGCGCGGACTCGACGTAACAGTCAGCGAAAAGAGCTTCAACGGCGCCGGCTGGCAGTCGGCGAGCGACGCGAAGATACTCGAGTTCGTAAAGCGGTATTCTCACCTCCCCGGCGTAGCTGCGTATTACGTCGTCGACGAGCCGGCGTCTTCCACCGTTTTCGCGCGTGCTATATCGCTCATCAAGAGCGTCATGCCGAACGCCGTCGCGCACATGAACTACTGCGGCGCGTATAAGGACAACGTGACGGCGCTGCAGAAAGAGTTGAAGGACAAATACGGGCTCTCGCTCGACTACGTGATGTACGACGCGTACGTCTTCACCTCGAAGAGCTGCAACGAAAACACGCTTTACGGTCAGATAAGATACAATCAGAAGATAAGCCGCGAGCTCGGCGTTCCCGGCGCGTCGTACGTGCAGGCGATGAACTGGAACAACAACCACCGTCCCAATGCCGACGAGGTGAGATATCAGGTGTTCGCGATGCTCGCCGGCGGCGTCAAGCAGATATCGTACTTCTGCTGGAAAACGCCCGCGGCTAACGCCGCGGAGACGTACGGTCCCGCGATAATCGACATAAACAACGAGCCGACGGACCTTTTCGAGCCCGTGTGCAAGATAAACGCGCAGGTGCAGGCGCTAGGCCCTACGCTGATGAAGCTCGATATGGAAAAGATATATCATACCGGCGCGAATTTCGGTTCGGAATACAACGCTCTGCCCCTCGGATTCTTCATACAGCCGACGAACACGAACAAGAGGCTCGCGATCTCGCACATGGTGGAAAAGGAAACCGGCAGAAATTACGCGATGATCGTCAACCGCAATTACACCGCGTCGGCTACGGTCACCTTCACCGCCGACAAAGACATCAAAAAGCTTGAATACATAAGCACCGAAACGGGACAGCCGGTCGAACTCACTGCAAAAGACGGCGTGTACACGGTCGAGCTGCTCGCCGGAGAGGGCGTGCTGCTGCGTACCGACGCAGAATATGAATTCGAGATGAAAACGATCACGGATTTCCGCCAGTTCGAGAGTGCGATAGCGGATGCGGACGGCACGGATAAAAGCAATTACAGAAACGACGACAACATGAAAGCGTTCGAGGAAGCGCTGAACGACGCGAAAACGGTGCTCGCCGACAGCACGGCGAAGCAATCGAAAGTCGACGGCGCGAGAAGCAAGCTCGTCACCGCGATGAGCAAGCTCATACCGCTTGCGCGCGAAGGCGTGAACCTGGCGCAGAACAAGCCGGTCAAGGCGGAAAACTCGTACGAAGACGGCACGTATTTCTCGAAAAGCTATATCACGGACGGCGTGAATCTGCCGATGGAGGAGACGACGCACGTCGGCTGGTCCGTCGACCCGTATTCCGTGATTAAACGCGACGATCCGGTCGACGTCACCGTCGATCTGCAGGACGTCTACCGGCTCAATTCGATCATAGTCAAGCCGTGCGTGTACAACGACGGCGGTCTGATGCCGACCGACTTCGAGCTGCAGATCTCCGAGGACGGCAAAGAGTGGAAGACCGTTTCGTCATATGCCGGAGTGGCCCCGTCGTCCGACGACGTCGTCGCCTCGTTTGACGATACCGCGGCGAGATACGTGCGGGTGCACATAACGAAGCACAACGAAAACCCCGACCCGACGGGCGGATATCTGTCTCAGTTCGGCGAGATCGAGGTGTTCGGCAAAGAGCTTGACGACGGCGGCGAGACGACGACCGCCGCGGAGCCGGCCGACACCGCAGAGACAACGACTGATAACGAAGCAACGACCGGCCAACCGGCGACCGAACCCGTCACCGACGCCGAGCCCGCGACCGCGCCGGACACCGATCCCGGCAAGGAAAGCGGAAACTCAAAGGCGAAGATACTGATCCCCGTCATCGCCGGCGCGGCCGTCCTCGCGGCAGCCGCAGCCCTGATAACGGTATTCGCGATCAGAAAGAAAAAACGTTGACATATGAAAAAGGACCGCCCTCGCGGTGTACTTCGTAAGGAAGTACACCGCAGCTAAATTCGCCTGCGGCGAGCTAAATTGGGCTTCGCCCAGCTAAATTCGCTTCACGAGCTAAATTCGGCTCCGCCGAGCTGTAAGGCGAATTTAATTTAGCTGTCCCTATGGGACAATTTAGCTATCGAACGCAGTGAGATAATTTAGCTGCGAGCGAATGCGAGCAATTTAGCTGTTTTCAAAATCATTCTTAATGGCGAAGTGGTTAGAACAAGCTGAAAGAAAATAACCCACTATGACACTTTCTGTAATCGAAAGACGTCAGAGTGGGTTTGTTTCTTCTTTATGTTGCCTCTCCTTCGCGGTCCTTTTTTCATGCCCTCGCCGCATTTGCGCACGTTTTTTGCGCATTATCCGCGGCAGTTAACAATAAAATTACATCTTCATATAAAAAACGGTAAAAAAATCTGCTATAATTTTAGGGTTGAAATTTTATTAAGAGGTTACCGGTCTTGAAAAGAGAAGATTTAAGAAACGTAGCTATAATCGCGCACGTCGACCACGGCAAGACGACGCTTGTCGACGAGATGCTGAAACAGGGCGGCATCTTCCGCGAAAATCAGATAACGACGGAGCGCGTCATGGACTCCGGCGCTCTCGAGCGCGAGCGCGGAATTACGATCCTTGCGAAAAACACGTCCGTACATTACAACGGCATCAAGATCAACATAATCGACACTCCCGGGCACGCCGATTTCGGCGGCGAGGTGGAGCGCATCCTGAAAATGGTGAACGGCGTCGTTCTGCTCGTCGACGCGGCTGAGGGTCCGATGCCGCAGACGCGCTTCGTGCTCTCCAAGGCGCTCGAGATGAACCACCGCGTCATCATAGTCATAAACAAGGTCGACAGACCCGACGCGCGTCCTCACGAGGTCGTCGACGAGGTTCTCGAGCTGTTCCTCGACCTTGACGCGACGGACGAGCAGTTCGATTCTCCCGTCGTCTTCTGCAACGGCAGAGCGGGCACCGCTTCTCTTTCGCCCGATCATCAGGAGACGAACCTCAAGGTCCTGTTCGAGGCGATAATAAACCACATCCCCTGCCCCGAGGGCGACGAGACCGCTCCGCTGCAGCTGCTCGTATCCTCTATCGACTACAACGATTACGTCGGCAGGATCGGCATAGGCAGAGTCGAGCGCGGCGTTATAAAAGCCGGTCAGGACATGGTGATGTGCAACTACCACAATCCCGGCGTGATACGCCGCGGCAAAATAGTCAAGCTGATGCAGATAGACGGTCTGAAGCGCGTCGACACCGACCAGGCGACCGTCGGCGACATCGTCTGCTTCTCCGGCGCCGAGGACATCGAGATCGGCGACACGGTGACTGCGGCCGACACGCCGGAGCCGCTTGAATTCGTCAAAGTCTCCGAGCCGACGATGGAGATGACTTTCTCCGTGAACGACAGCCCGTTCGCCGGCCGCGAGGGCAAATTCGTGACGAGCCGCCAGCTGCGCGAGCGCCTTTACAAGGAGCTTTTGCGCGACGTTTCGCTTCGCGTGCAGGACGGCGAGACGACCGACCAGTTCAAGGTCATGGGCCGCGGCGAGATGCATCTGTCCATACTTATCGAGACGATGCGCCGCGAGGGCTACGAGCTCTGCTGCTCCACCCCGCGCGTGCTTTATAAAACGATCGAAGGCAAAACGTGCGAGCCGATGGAGCTCGTGACGATCGACGTGCCGAACGAATACGTCGGCGCCGTGATGCAGAAGCTCGGCGCGAGAAAAGGCGAGCTGCTCACGATGGAACCGCTCGGTGACACGCGCACGAAGGTCGAATACAACATCCCGGCGAGATGCCTTATCGGCTACCGCTCCGAGCTTATGACGGATTCGCACGGCGAGGGCATAATCAACTCCGTATTCAACGGCTACGAGCCGTTCAAGGGCGAGATCACGCGCCGTTTCACCGGTTCGCTCATAGCGAGCGAGGACGGCGAGGCAACGTCTTACGGTCTGTTCAACGCGCAGGACAGAGGCACGATGTTCATCGGCGTTCAGACGCCGGTATATGAAGGCATGATCGTCGGCGAATGCCCGAAGATGGTCGACATCGCCGTCAACGTCTGCAAGAAAAAGCACCTCACGGCGATCCGCTCCACCGGCGCCGACGAAGCGCTGCGCCTCGTTCCTCCGAAGGTATTCAGCCTCGAGGAGGCGATCGAATTCATCGCCGACGACGAGCTTATGGAGGTAACGCCGAAATCCCTGCGTCTGCGCAAAAAGATCCTTTCAAACGTTCAGAGGCTCAAGACGATATACAAGAAAGACTGAGCGCATTCCGCTGCCGAAACAGAACCGATTCAGTTCTGCATTGATTAAAAGCGAGCAATTCGGTTTCTTTCAAAGCCATACGGTTTGATTTCAAAAAAGAATAACCCGCTTCGTCTGTGATCGAAAGACGCCGAAGCGGGTTGTTTTTTTACGTAATTTTTCTTTACGCCATTTTAATATCCTAACATGAACCGTCCCGTTTTTTCACCGTATTCCGATATGCCGGGAATAAAAACGTATCTCTCGTGAGTATACCGAAATAACGATTATTATTGTTCACAGGACCGGCGCTCGCCGTCATGACGACAGTATCCGCGGATACCGCAAGCCGCCTCGCAGAGCGCATTGCGCTTTTGGCTCTGCCGAAAGTGCTTTTGCGTGACTCTTGACAAGAGTAGACAAGTTAGTATACTTCAAGATTATAGTCTTAAATGATCTTTCTCAAATTATAATTTATGTCAAAGAGTTACTTAGATGAATAATAATCCTCGATAGCTTTTCTGCAAGTGTTTGACAATTTTGTTATATATTCTTCCTTATATATTTTGGGTAGTTCGTGTCCGCAAAAACATTCAACTAATGAAACAATCTTCTCATAATTCTTGTTTGTAAGGACCCTTCTTTTTTCTGTCAGTTCTGCTAATTGTTCTTCATAGCTTTTCTTGCTTTCTTCATCAACATTATCTTTATCAATTACTTCGTTGATTACACAGATTTTTAGATTCACAAGCGTCAATTCATCAAAAGTATAAGAACCGTCAAAAACATATTCAGCCCTAAGTGGAACTGTGTTATTATTATTTGTTCTATATTGCCAAAAAGTAAATTCATGTCCGCTTCCGAATTTTATCAATGGCGCCCCAAGGGTTTCCTCTGCTTGTTTTTTTTCGACATTATTAGCAAAACTCAAAATCTCAATTCCCGGAAGGCAATCGTAACATTCATTAAAACTCTTTGGTGCACCGGCTTCAACAACGCCGGAGTTAAGCCTTTCGAAAATATCATTGTATATTTCATTAAAAAAAGCTTCATCATAGTCATTCATATTATCAGTATTTTCTGTTTCCTCTGTAGTTTCAATTACCATGACCGCCGCGTCGTTGATCATACAAGATGTTAATATGATGCACAAAATAGGCAATATAATTATAAAAAACAAAACCATCTTTTTCATATATATTTCTCCTTTAATTATTTGCATTCGATACTCTGTAGTAATATATGTCGCTTGTGTAGAATTGAGATTGACCGTTGTCTATACTCCAACCGGATGAACTATTATTAGTCGGTAAATCATTTGTCGGTAGTTGTATTGAGGGTTCAGATCCATGTTTATTCGCCCATCGTCCAGATGCTGTGCGATACCAAAAATGATAATCTTGTACATAATAAAAGCCATAATAATTATACTTAATTCCAACTCTCATTGCTACAAGCCATTCTCCATCATTTAATTCAACATTAATTCCGCCTTGATCAGTTACGTTTGTACATTTGCTTCCGAGAACACACAATATACCTTCGTCTAAGTCTTCAAGATAATCAACCATATCATTATAACTACTTTTCAAGTAGTTTTCTATATCCAAACAGTCAGATAGACTGCAATCAAATGCATACATTAAACAATTAATAATCGTGCTATCTTCTTGTTCATAAAATCTACACCCGTAGTATTTTATTGTCACATCAAAACTTAAGTCATTAAAGTCGCTATAGGATACTATCAAGGTAAATGATGTATGATAATTATACATATTTGCCGTGATATAATGATACGTTCCAACTGAATAAATGTGAGCCCTTTGCGTATATGTTCCATCTGGATTTACAAGTGATAATGCATACTCTGCCGGTCCATTTTTCCCAATCGTCGTGGATGATATTACGGAATTGATATTGAACGAACCATATGGCTCAACCATTTGCGGAATAGTTTCACGAGTAACAATTCTATCAAAATTCTGTCCAGTATATCTTTGAAATGAGAATTTACAATTGTCTGTATAAGAAATCGTCAATCCGACGGTCCCGTCCGAATAAGCCGCGATATAATAAATAGATGAACTAATTGATGTGTCATAAAAGAATATGCTGTAATATCCATCCGATGTATCGCGAAAATAACCCCACTTTTCATTGTTTTGAACTAAGTTGTCACTATAAACAATTGACGAAGTTACTATCTCATTAACCGTACTTGCGATATGCGGCTTTAAAAACAATTCATTGCTCATCATTGTACGGATAATCAATTTATCATTTACGTTTGTTATTTTAAATAAACCGGATCGTGAATCAAAATTAGAATTAACAGAATTACAAGGGTTATCAACTGAAGCGCAGCTCGGGTTGATGTTTGCATAATATGTATCGCTGATAATATACTTCCCTGTGGCTTTATTCTTAATTGCATAAACGCCATTTGATATCGTTGTGTCATATACAATTGTCAGATACGGATTGTTTGAATTTCTATCAGAAGAAGCAAAGATAAGGTAATTTCCCGGGGTACCTGTTTCAGTCGATGTTGGGGTTCTGAAGACTGCAACATAATTTTCTACCGTCCCGTTTTTCCAGTTTTTTACCAGTTGTGTTGCATCAAACGAATACCATTGCCGTCCGTCAGATCCGCTCCCGTTCCCATTAGCATAGAATACCGTGAGATAATCCCCGATTTGTGTCAATCTGTTATCATAAGTGAAAACACTACTCCAGGACATACATCCGTTTGTCCACGTTGAAGGAAGATACCCGCTTGCATATGAATTAAGTGAAAGATCTATCTGCTTGTCATCATAACACATTAAATCACGAATACATATGTTGGCAGATATAATATTGTTTGCACTCAAATTCAGATATGTACTGTTTGTACTTAACGATTTGAATTTCATTAAAAACCGAAGTTTACCATCAACATTTCCAAGACCCGCATAGAGCGAACCGGATGTTAAACTTTCCATTCCTCCAATACTGCCAATTGTAACGTCATCAATATATGATGCGCCGATTACCGTTATTGGCGGATCAATAGTGATCGGATAAGCCGTCTTTTCATCTTTCAGATAATCCGGATCAAGAACGATGGTAAACTTGTATTCATTGTTTTCTTCAACAGTCTCAAACTGCAAATCACCGAAAGCGTTGTTTCTGTTGTCTGCGGTGAATATGATAATATCGCCTATGCTCGCCTTTATCTCTTCATAGTTATCTGCAAGAAATACGGATTCGTCGATCTTTACGGGATGAAGACCGTTTGTTTTAAGCGTGAATTCGTATTCCGTCTGTCCGGTATATTCATTAACGACAATATCTTCCTTAATACCGCAGTACG
This sequence comes from Clostridia bacterium, assembly GCA_017619885.1. GTDB lineage: Bacteria > Bacillota > Clostridia > Oscillospirales > CAG-272 > UBA1248. The sequence continues at coordinate 11,230 of JAFZRM010000072.1, forward strand.
TAAGAGAATATACGTATGACGTTTTATCGTCAACTGCGTATGTCAGTTTTTTACCGTCAGCCGATAATCCGGCTTTTGCCTTTACGTTATTATCAGCCTTTGCAGTCATTTCGATTCTGACGTCATCGTATTCAAGACCGATACCTTCGGATATATCGTTACCGAAAGACGCCTTCATAATATGATCCGCGGCTTTGAAAGATCCGTCTTTGTCTTTTGATATTTCAAGAGAAATATCTCTTGTTTCGCCTTTATCGTCAACGTATTTTACCGGATGATCGAAAACGCGCATCGTATTGCTGCCGTCTTCGTTTTTGAAGATGAAAGTATACAGATCTTTTTCGTCTTCTTTAACACGACCGACGTACGACTTTTCCGCCTGTTCTTCTTCGTCTATTATGTCGGGAACTTTGAATTCTTCGGAGCTGTATGATTCGGTATCAGACGTTTCAGCAGCATTAGGTAAGCTGACGGCAGAGACCGGCGTAATCCCGATAAGTATCGATACCGTCAGTAATAACGACAAGATTGTTTTTATCATCCCGGGCTTATTGTGCATATACAGTCCTCCGTTTTTTCTTTCAAATCATAACTTGTTATTTATATAATATCATGAAATTCCGCAATTGTCAAGAATATTACTTAAAAACCATATATAAGCATACTGTATTCAGTTGTTTTACTTAATCAGCCGAGATGATTCAGCACAATCAGGCGCGTACGTTCAGCAGCGTCTGAAATAAAGAAATACGGTACTTTTATTTTAAACAAACCGTCTTGACTTTTTACCTCATTCGTGATATGCTGATAATGAAAACGTATCACACAGGAGCATACAATGAAAAAACGTTTATTCAGGATCACGGGTCTGGCGCTCGCCGTGGCAACGGCGTTCTCCGCTTTCATCACGGCGTCGTCCGCCGGCTCTGCAGGCGCGGAAAAGGCCGCGGGCGGGATCGCGGGCGACGTCGACCGCGACGGCACCGTCAGCAACATGGACGTCACGGCACTGTTCCGCTACGTGACGAGCAAAAAGGGCAACGTGGACGAGATCGCCTGTGACTGCGACGGCGACGGAGAGATCACGAACAAGGACGTCGTTCTGCTGTTCCATCACGTCAGCGACCCGAGCACGATAATCTACTACGGCGTGCCTCACACGGACGAACCGAACAACATATTCCGGACGTTCACGCCGAATCTGGCGTCCTGCTTCACCACTCTGAATCAGACGACGGCGGAATTTTCGGAGGAAGGCGTCAGACTCGTCTACAACAAGACGAGCGTCGTCAAGGATCCGTACGTCGTCTTCGACATCGCGAGATACGTCAAAATGACCGGCAGAGATCCGCTGAAAGGCATCGAGGGCTCGTACGTCGTTCTCAGGATGAAGTCCACCGGCGACGGATACATGGAAGTATTCACGCCGACTCAGAATGAAAGCGACGCGTCGGGTTCCGGTTACAACTCCAACGGCGAATGGCATTACGTCATAATCGACATGACGGGAACGACGTTCATCGGCGCCGACGAGCTGTCGACCGTCCGCTTCGACTGGACCGGCAGCAGCACCGCGCCGGGCGCCGAGGCGACGATCTCCGAGATCGCGTTCTTCACCTCCATAACCGAGGTCTGCGCGCACACGGGACTCTCCGTAGACGAGCTCTTCGGTCAGACCGTCGAAACGCTGACGCTGCCCGAGGGCGACGTCTCCGCGTATATCACCTCCGCCGCGACGCTCGAGCCGGTCAAAGTCGACGGCGAAAACGCAGTGAAGGTCACGTCGGCCGACAAGACGATCCGCCTCAATCTCAACGTTTACGACCTCGCCGCGCTTCAGGGAGGCGTCACGAGAAAGGCGCATTATCTCGCGGTCCGCATGAAACAGTCCGGCTTCGAATCGCTTTCGGTCACGCTCTATTCCGTGACCGACATAACCGGCACGCAGGTGTCGTCGAGCCAGAAAGGTATCGTCGACGTCTCCGAAGACGGATGGTGCGGCGTTCTGTTCGACATAAGGTCGTTCAAACTGAAAGACGATACCATAAGAAAGATCGCGCTCGACTTCAAAGGCTTCACCGAGGACAGCGAGCTCATATTCGGCGGCATCTCCGTGACGCCCGATCTGAACACGGCGCTGAAGACCGTCGGCAACACCGAATATCTGCTCAACATGGATTACGATCTTGAAGACAGCGACGAGCTGAAAAATGCGACGCTCGAAGCCGAAAACGAAGACGCCAAGCTCAACGTATGGTTCGACCACATGACCGAAAAGACGCTGCAGAGCGAGACGGTCGGCAGCGGCCGCAGCGGCTACACCGTCAAGATGGCGAAGAACGAATCGGAAAACTGCCAGTTCTTCATCTCGCCGTACAAGGATATGAACGTCCGCGTGCAGGTCGATCCGTTCACCGACGGTGAAAACTCAGTGACCTGCGAGGTCTATTACGAATATTATCATAATATATCGAACGTTATGACTCCCGACGCGATCCCGCCATACGACGGCTCGGCGATCAGCGTCGCCGCGCACACGTCGCAGGGCTTCGTCCTCCAGTTCACCACGCTGCCCGAAACGCCCGCCGGCACTTACTCCTCCGTCGTGCACGTATACGACGCAGACACGGGCGAGGAGATCAAACGCTCGCCGGTCGCGGTGAAGGTCTGGGATTTCGTGATCTCCGATGAAACAGAGCTGCGCACCGCGTTCGCGCTGTGGACCGGTTACATTTTCGATCATTACAACTGGAACGCGGTCGATTTCGACTATTACGACGTCGTCGACAATTACTTCAACTTCTTCCGTAAATACAGAATAAACATAATGGACTATCCGAACGGCATAACTTCGAGCCGCGGAAACGTCTACATGAGCGATCCGAGGACGAACACGTCTCGCTGGCTGAATCTCGACGTGAGCGTGACGGAGGACAACAACGGCGTGAGACCGGACTGGATAGACAAGGTCATATATTATCCGGGCGAGATCGACGAGCCGAGGACGAACCAGCAGTTCACGCTGCTCAGACAGATATCCGAGCGTATCAAGGCCAACACCCCGGATTACAGGATGGTCGCGCCGTTCGAGCGCAACCTCGACCTGACGGCGGACGGCGTGATCACGACGTTTGAAAAGGCCGACACCGACCAGATCGGATACATGGGCAACTACATCAACATCTGGTGCCCGACGCTCAACGCTTTCACAAAACGCAACCAGAGTTTCATTTCGCAGGTGTCGTTCATTCAGTCCGAGGAACAGGACGCGAAATACGGCACGTTCATCGACAGGATGACGCAGTACGTCGCGGAAGGCGACGAGCTGTGGACGTACATCTGCATCAATCCCAAACAGCCTTACGCCAACTGGCAGATACTCTCCGACGGTACGGAAGCGGTCGTCAGCGCGTGGCAGATGAAGGAATACGGCATAACAGGAATGCTGTACTGGGCCGTCAACTACTGGAAGGTCAATTATATGGATCAGGCGCATCCGTGGACGGGAACCGACTCGTTCGGCGACGGCATACTGATCTACAGCGGATACTTCTTCGGTCCGCTTCCCTCCCCCGTGGCATCGACCCGTCTTGAAAACATCCGCGACGGCATCGAGGATTATCAGATGCTCTGCATGCTCGAGGAAGCGCTCGGCGAAGAGGCGGCGGCCGAGATGGTCAGACGTATCACCTCGAGCGTAGTGACGTACGCAGACGACGACGATTATATCCACAACGTCAGAGTCCTGCTCGGCGACACGCTCGAACAGTTGCTGAGCAACTGAAAAACAGCTGATCGCCCCCCTTCGAGTGCGATCAATAAAAGGAAAGAACAGACTGGAAGCTTTCAGTCTGTTTTTTCTTAGTAAACAGCATTTGCCGCATTTGAATCCCACTGTTCTGTTTCGCTTCACCAAATCGCCGCCGGAGCCGTATAATAGTATCGAAGGACGGTTCAAAAATAATTATTCGGAGGATGATATGGCAGACAACAGATCGTGTCCGGGCCGCGACACGGCTTATATAGACACAAACAGGATTTTCGACAGCTGCCGCGACAAGGACTGCTTTGAGGACACCGCGGTGTTCCTCACCGACTACGGCAGGGACGTGGTCGAGCATTCGTCAAACGTTCGCTGCTGTTCAGCTGAGATCGCCGCGGCGGACGTCAGCGTCGATCCCGTACCGTTCAACAACGGTTTTTACAGGATAGACGCGCGCATCTACGTCAGGATGACGTTCGAATGCTGCGTGAACATGAGCAACAGGCAGATCATAGAAGGCCTGTGCGTCTGCGACAAGCGCACGGTCCTTTACGGCGGCGAGGGCGGCACGTCGGTATTCAGATCGAGCCCCGATCAGGACGGCTTTTGCCCCGGCGCGCCCGACATACCCGAGAACAACAACTGCGGCTGCGGCAGCAGGTCGCTGCCGACGGCGGTACTCGAGGTCGCCGACCCCGTCGTGCTCGGCGCGAGGATAATCGAACACAAATGCCCGCATCACTGCCCGTGCCAGTCGGAACGCGACATCCCGCGCAGCGTGGCTTCGCGCATCGGCGATCTTTCGCCGCTCGGCGAACGCAGGCTCGTCGTCTCGATAGGTCTTTTCTCCGTGATCCGGCTCGAACGCCCGGCGCAGTATCTGCTTGACGCCGAGGTATGCGCCGTTCCGGAAAAGGAATGCGCTTTCACCGAGGCGGACGACGCCTGCACGGTGTTCCGCAACATGGAGTTTCCGGTCTCGGAATTTTCGAACGAGCACAAAGACAGACCGCACAGATAAGCCGGAAGCGGACAAAACGCCCGCGGGCGCGTCCCGCAGGCGTTTTTGTTCATTTATCGTAGTCAGATCCGAGCACGGCGCAGACGTACGTATCCTTCCAGTACGGTTCGCCGTTTTCGTCCTTTTGAAAATATACGTTTTGTCTGAGATGCGCTTCTCTTCTCAGCCCCGCTTTTTCGAGCAGTTTCAAGAGCGTTTGTTTCTCGGATCGCATTCCGCGTATATCCTGTGCACGCCTGCGCCGAGAGCACGTTTTATCACCGCGCTCAGCGCCTTGAGCGCGTAGCCCAGCCGCCGGTAGTTCTCGTTTATTATATATCCCGTCTCTTTCGTATTGAAGTCTCTGTTTCCGATATATATATTCCCTATGACCTTTCCGGTGTCTTTCAGCTGTATCGCGTAGTATTCGTCCGATCCGACGCGGCGTCTGAGCTGTTTTCCGCAGTTTCGCCGCGTGATGCCGGGGTAACCCTCGAACTCGTCATCGCGCAGCTGATACAGAAATCCAAACAGATCGTCCGCGTCCTCTTCCCTGAAGCCCCGCAGGACAAGCCTGTCTGTGATGATCTCTTCCATGCCGTTCCTCCTTCCGCCGGCGTTGTCTGCCGTAATTATTTCAGTGATGTATGAACAAATCAACTCCGGGCAGAGTTTTTCAAATTTTTTGCAAACAATCGGCAAAACGCTTGACTTTGACGGTATTATGATATAAACTGTGTTCAGTAACGTATTGGAGGCTTTTTTGTGAAAAAGATCGTTTCCGTCATCCTGCTGTTAGCCGTCACGGCCGGGCTTTGCTTCAGCCTTTCAAACGGCGTCTCTGCGCTTACGGCGCAGCTCGACGCGCTGCAGATAAACTCGAGCGTCATATATCAATCGAGCAACCTTGCCAACGCCAAGGGCTTTACGATAAAGCCGGGCGACAAGGTCTACATAATCGGCTGGATCGCGTTCAGTTCGACCGACGGGCTGAAAGAGATCAGATACGTAATCAACGGTAAAGAATACGCCTGTCAGGACAACTACCGCGACAGGCCGGACCTTGCAGGGCACAACATAACCTCATACAATAACGGCAAACACGCGGGCTACGGCGACGACGTCAACATGATGGAGCTGACCGGGATAGGAAGTCTCGCGCCGGGCTCTTACACGCTGACGCTGCGCGCGTATTCGAACGGCGGCAAATCGACCGATTTCCGCACGTATACGCTGAAGGTCGAGGGTACGAGCCTCGTCCGGTTCGACGCGATGCAGCTCAATTCCGGCGTGCTCGGCGCCGCGGATAATATTAAAGACGCCGCGCGCGTGACGCTGCGTCAGGGCGATAAGGTCTACGTCACCGGCTGGGCGTCGTTCGTCAATTCCGACAAGCTGAAATCCGTGTCTTATCTGGCCGACGGCGTCGAGCACGCCTGTGACGACAACTACAGGAACAGACCCGACGTATACGCCTCTGGGATACCGATAGCGGACAACGGCAGTCACGGCGGGTTCGGTTATGACGACGCCATGTTCGAGCTGACCGGGATCGGATCGCTCCCCGTCGGCGAACACCGCATAACGCTGAGAGCGGCGTCGGACGGCGGGCAGATCTGTGATTTCGCCTCGTTCATCGTCAGAGTCGCGGTATCGGAGGAGGCCGCGCGGCTCGGGCTGATCTACGACGTCAACGGCGACGGCTCGGTCGACAACCTGGACGTCGTCGCGCTGTTCAAATACGTCAGCGGAAGCGGAGACGCGGACGAGCGGGCCTCCGACTGCAACCGCGACGGCTCCGTCGACAACGTGGACGTCGTCGCGCTGTTCAAGTACGTCAGCGGAGGCGGCAGCCCCGTTTCCGACAGCTTCGCCGGCACGCCGGCGTACACCGAGAGCGGCGACAGCATAACCGCCGGCGGCGTCACGTATCCGAACACGACGAACATGAAGAACGGCGTGCTGTACGCGACGGACGATCTCGGGCGCGAGCTCACGCTCGACAGCGGATCATACACCGCGGACGGTACGAAGAACGTCGGTCTGTTCTATTTTCTGTGGATGGGCGAGCACGGCGACTACGGCATATACGATATAACGAAGATCCTGCAGACGGGCGGCGAGGCCGCGAAAAAAGCCTCTTACTCCGGTTGGGGCGCCGTCGGCGCGATGCACTTCTGGGGCGAGCCGTTATACGGCTACTACTTCTCGTCCGACACATGGGTGATGCGCAAGCATATTGAGATGCTGACGGCGGCTGAGATAGATTTCCTCTACATCGACGCGACCAACGGATACCCGTATATAAACAACGCAAAAGCGCTGATGAAGATAATGCACGAATACAACGAGCAGGGGTACAGGGCGCCGAAGATAGTCTTCTACACTCACTCGTCGTGCGAGTCGACCGTGAATCAGCTTTACACGAATATATATTCCAAAAACGTTTATCCCGACACCTGGCTTTACGTCGACGGGAAGCCGCTGATCATAGCGTACGAGAGCAAATGCCAGAGCAATCTTTCCTCCGCGACTTATAATTTCTTCTCTTACCGCGAGCCGCAGTGGCCGAACGAAGCGCAGAAGACGAACGGTTGGCCGTGGATGGATTTCAACTATCCGCAGAGAGCGTTCATCAACAAATCCGGTAAAAAAGAGGCGATGAGCGTTTCCGTGGCGCAGCACAGCGGCACCGTGCGCTTCTCCGACTCGGCGATCTACGGCGACAGGACGAACAGGGGTCGCAGCTTCGCCAACGGATCGAACAACGACAGCGAAGGCGCGACGCTTTACGGTTACAATTTTGAGGAACAGTTTGAATACGCGATAAACTCCGGAGTTCCGTACATCCTCGTCACCGGTTGGAACGAATGGGTGGCGCAGCGTCAGCCGTCGGACGGCAACTCGAACAACGTCGTCTTCGTCGACACGTGCAGCATGGAGTTCTCGCGCGATCTCGAGCCGATGAAAGGCGGATATTTCGACAACTACTATATGCAGCTGATCGAGCTCGTCCGCAGATACAAAGGCTCCGCGCCGGCGCTGATACGCGACATGAGAAAGCCTGTAGATATAACGGGCGATTTCAGTCAGTGGGACGACGTGGCCGCGCCGTACACCGATCCCGCGGGCGACACGCAGAACAGAAGCGCGAGGGGCTTCGGAAATAAGACTCTGACGAACAGCACCGGCGCAAACGACATAGTATCTGCAAAGATCGTATACGATACGAAATATATTTACTTCTACGCCGAAACGGCGTCGGAGATAACGGCGCGCGGCAACGACAGATCGTGGATGCAGCTGTTCATCGACGCGGATCAGGACGGCGGGACGGGCTTTTACGGCTTCGACTATATAGTGAACTATAAGACGCAGACCGACGCCGTGACGACGCTTGCGAAGATCGGGAAAAACGGCTCCGTATACAGCGTGCAGAGCACCGAGCTGATCAACTACAAGGTCGATGGCAACAAGATAATGATAAGAGTGCCGCTCTCGTCGATCGGGATATACGACTGCTCGGATATAATGATCGCGTTCAAGTGGGTCGACGGCACGACGAACGTCACGAGCATGGAGCAGATGTACACGGACGGCGACGTTGCGCCGCTCGGCAGGCTCAGCTACACTTTCAGAAACCACAAATAAAAAAAGGCGGAAGCGCGAGCTTCCGCTTTTTCTTCGTTTATTTTTCGAGCGCTTCGAAATGCGGGCAGATCAGGGGCAGGTTCTTGTTTATCGGGCACGCCCATCTGACCGCGTTTTTGATTATCCGCTGAACGTATTCGTTCTGATAGCTCCTGTTCGTCTCGTGGCCGGGCTGGAAATAGAATATCTTTCCGTTGCCGCGCACCCACGTGCAGCCGGAGCGGAACACTTCTCCGCCGTTGAACCACGCCATGAACACGACCTCGTCCGGCTCCGCAATATCGAACGGCTCGCCGTACATCTCCTCGTCCTCGAGCACGAAAGTCTCCGGGATGCCGGCGGCGATCGGATGGTTAGGCTTGACAGTCCAGACTCTCTCCTTTGCGCCGTCGCGCCATTTGAGGTTGCAGGTCGTGCCCATCATACGCCTGAATATCTTCGAATGATGGCCCGAGTGAAGGACGACGAGGCCCATGCCCGCAAGCACGTATCTCTGTACTCTGTCGATTATCTCGTCGGGGATATCGCCGTGCTTCACGTGCGCCCACCAGACGAGAACGTCTGTGTCGGCGAGCACTTCGTCGGACAGGCCGTATTCCGGCATATCCATGGTCGCCGTGCGCACCTCCACGTCGTCTTCGCGCAAAAATCCGGCGATGTATCCGTGAAGTCCGCCGGGATATATCTGCGTGATATACGGCTCGACCTTCTCATGATAATTTTCGTTCCATACCGTTACTTTCATAAGGACCTCCGCAGGTTTTTTCTTTATTTTACCACAAATTCCGCGAAATGCAATACAAAAGACGAGATTTTTAAATTTTTCCGTTTTTTTCAGAAAAGGGCTTGATTTTTTTTATCATTTGTGTTATACTACCTCCGCACCTGAATAAAAGCACGGGCAAACGGCTATGGAAAGATGGCTGAGTTGGTCTAAGGCGCACGACTGGAAATCGTGTAAGCGCTAATACCGCTTCCAGGGTTCGAATCCCTGTCTTTCCGCCAAATCAAAATGACGCCTTTTGGCGTCATTTTGATTTGGCGCTGTTCTTCACGTCAGGGATTCGAAGCAGCGTTAAGAAAACGCTCCGGGGGAGCGTTTTTAGCGGTGACCGAAGATTTTTGCAAGGCACCTAGAATCAAAGTTGTACATATTGCCTTGCAAAAATCAAGACGAATCCCTGTCAGGGCGGATCTCCGGTCAAAGCCGCCATCCGGCGCCGTTTTGATTTGGCGCTATTCTTCACGTCAGGGATTCGAAGCAGCGTATGGAAAACGCTTTGGGGGAGCGTTTTTAGCGGTGACCGAAGATTTTTGCAAGGCATAAACAAACAAATCCGCGCAAATTGCCTTGCAAAAATCAAGACGAATCCCTGTCCGGACCGGTCTCTTGTCATGGCCGCCAAAAGGCGTCATTTTGATTTGGTGCAGTTCTGCGCGGCAGGGATTCGAAGCAGCGTTTTAAGAGGATAAAAAAATGGAAGATTTCGTTATAGTACCGTTTGAAGAAAAGTATATCGCTATGGTCGTTGAGTTTGAAAAAGAACTGCGCAGGCAGGAGCCGGACACGTATTATTGGGAGCCGGACGAAGATTACGTCAAAGCGCTGACCGGTTCTTTTTCCGACGGGCGGTTCGGCGGCGCGGTGTCGTTCATCGCTTTAAAAAACGGGACAGTGATCGGCAGGATAGACGCGGTGATCATTGCCGGCAGGAGCGATCCGTCGTGCGGCTCGGCGTATCTCGACTGGATATGCGTCCTGAAAAACGAACGGCACAACGGCGTCGCACGGGCGCTGCTCGACGCGCTGCGAGCTGAGCTGAGGTTGAGAGGCGTTTCCCTTCTCGTCGCTCTTATGGCGCAGAACGACGAGGCGCAGCGGTTTTACAGATCGGTCGAGGGCGCCGCGATCCACGACGAGGGGATCTGGATCGATCTCTGATCGCGTGAACACAACGGGCGGCAAACACATAGTCATAAAATAAAAACCGGTTGAGATAAGGTAGATCGTTCCTTGTCCCAGCCGGTATTTTTTACGCTTACATATCCGATGAATATGGAGTCGGCCGGCGCCGACATTCGGAGCGTCTTGCGGCGCACCGGGGGAGTGCCCACCCCTCAATTCCCCCATACCCCCCTTTCCCCTCCCACAGGTTGATAACCTGAGGGGGCCTCGTTTAAACCTTCCTCGTTCGGAGAA
>JAFZRM010000073.1 GCA_017619885.1 Clostridia bacterium
GTCAGATCGCGTTTACTCGGCAGGAGCTTGAATATGGAAGTCAGATTCATGAGCCAGTAGAGCGCGGACGACGCCGTCATGCACAGCGCGGATACGACCGCCGCGGCTCTTACGAATATATCCTTACGTTTCATCTCAATGATCCTTTCACTTGTTCTCTGTAATTCTATCACCGGCGCCGGCCTTTTTCAACGTGTTTTTGTTAAGAAATCGGACAACAGCGACCGCATCGCCGGCTTTGCTCCGAGGCTTTCGCAGACGCCGTCGTACTCGGTCAGCGCCGCCTCGCGCAGCTTCGCCGGGATCAGCGCCTTTTCGGCGCGTATCATCAGATTTTTCGGCGTGTCCTCGGGATCGGTGAACTCGAGCGTCGTCACCTTGTAACCGCACGCGTAAAGCAGACGGCAGCGGAGCGCGTCTGTCAGCACGGCGGCGAGCTTCTGTTTAAGTATCGGTTCGCGCGTGACGTAAGACAGTTCCGGACTGTTAATCTGCGAGGCGAGTTCGTGCTGACAGCAGGGTGAGGAGAGTATCACGCGCGCGCCGCGCTGTACAGCGCCCGCAAGCACCATGTCGGTGGCGGTATCGCACGCATGAAGCGACAGGACGAGGTCCGGCCGCTCGTCGGGCACGGCTTTGAAGATATCGCCGCAGATGAAATGCAGCCCTCCCCAGCCGAGTTTTTCCGCGTATGAGGCACACTCTGCGATCACGTCGGCTTTCAGGTCCACGCAGTAAACGGAGACGTTTCTGCCGAGCACGTATCTGAAATAGTAATAGACCGCAAACGACAGATAGCTTTTGCCGCAGCAGAGGTCCCTGATCTTCACGCCGTCCCCGGGCAGCGACGGCAGAACGTCGGAGACGATCTGAAGAAAACGGTTGATCTGCCTGAATTTGCCCTGTTTTTTATCGTGCACTCTGCCGGACGCGTCCTGTATGCCGAGCAATGTAAGAAAATCGTATTTTTCGCCGGGTGAGAGTATGTAGTTTTTCCCGTCGGGCTTCCGCTTGTTATCCGAGCCTTCGCCGTATTTTATATGCAGCGCGCCTTTAGCGGAGCGCAGTACGACGGCGGAAAAGCCGGCTGATGAAATATCCGTCTGTCTGAAGCTCTCCGATTCTTTAAGTATCCGCTCCGCGCAGCCTTTCACCGGCAGAAAAGCGTGGAGCGCCTTGCCGTCCGGCATGAACCTTTCCTCGAGTATCGCCGACTCTTTTTTGTGAATCGAAGGCGTATACGAGATCTTTTTGACAGTTTTTCCGAAATGGCCGGACAGCGTCACGCGCAATAATCCCTGCGCGTCCGCCTCCGCCTGCAGTATTTCCGTCAGTTTTTGCATCTTTTCCTCTAAAACATCGTCCGGCAGGCAGCTGCCGGACGATTTTGATTTATCTTGTCTTAACGTCGAACGCCGCCGTTTCTGCCGCGGTGCTGCGTTCTTCTTCCTCATGCCACGACCTGAACAGCAGCGAGATGCACCAGATCCCGGCAAGCGCCACGATCGTGTATACGATGCGCGCGCCGATCGACGACTGACCGCCGAAGATCCACGCGACCGTATCGAATCCGAAAACGCCTATCCCGCCCCAGTTCAGAGCGCCGATGACGGCGAGGGTCAGAGCCGTTTTGTCAATAACGATCATAATATACTCCTTTCCGTTCGGAAACTTCAGTCTCCGCACGGCAGGTAGTATGGCATATCCGGGTGAAATTATTCGGCTTTTTCGGTCGTTTCCGCGGGCTCCGCCGTGTCGGTCACGGTCTCGGAATCATCCGGGATCGGCTCTATCGTTTCGGGCGCGACATAAGTCTTAATGACGACGGTGCCGTAGCCGGCAGTCGCGTGTATGAAGTTGCTCAGCTGCGCGTCGTTTGCGAAATAGTTGCCGGTCTTGATCAGATCTTCAAGCGTTATCGTGGACGCCGGGGCTTTCAACACGAAATTGTATTTCGACAGATCGGCTTCGCTCTCGATCCTGACGCTGCCGTGCTTCGCCTCCGCCGTTATCTCGTTCGCGGAAACGACTGCCATTATGCTGCCTTCGTTTACGGTGATCTCGAGATTCTTCGCGGACACGTGCTGCAGATTGACCGAGCCTTTGCCGATCTGGACGCCGACCTTGGAGTCCGTCACGATGTTTTCCGCCGTGAATTTTCCGGTGGTGACATCAATCTTGTAATCGGTGTTGTTCGTATAGCCGATCACGTCAACGTCGCCCTTGGAGACCTTGACGTCGATTATCTTGATATCGAACTTATCGGAGATATAGACTGTCAGGGACTTGCTGCCCGCGGTTATCTTTCTGTCGCGCAGGTAGTATCTGAATCCCTTGAAACGGATCTTGCCGTTTTCTATTATATCGGTGATGTTGAAGATGTTGACCGTGTCCTCGACGATGAGGGCGCCGTTCGTGACCTCGCATATATATCCGGCAGACGAGAAGTTGTTCATTACGACCTTGTTCTCTTCCGCGCCGCATACGATATGCACGTCACAGTCGCCGACCTCGATCTGGATCTTGTTGACGGAATCCTCGGAGTAGTCGTACTGCGCCTCGGACTGGCCGTTCACTATCTTCGTGTCGTACAGATCCACGCCCTGGCGGTTGGCCTGAAGCATGGCGAACGAGCAGGTGAGAAGACCTGCGATGACGAGTATGATCGAAACGATCAGGAAAATTATCGATACGGGCTTCATAGTTTACTGCACGCTCCTTTCACAAAACTGAGGAGCTTCGTAAGCTGTCTGAACAGGAACTTATAAAGCACGAACATCTTCTTGAAAAGGAACGGGGCGAATCTTACGATGAAGTTGTAAAGTATGATCGAGATGCCGAGCGTCGCGCCGCCTA
>JAFZRM010000003.1 GCA_017619885.1 Clostridia bacterium
CTGTCTTCGGGCTGATCCTTGAACGTCTGAGATAACATACCGCTTCTCTTGTATATCCACCATGCGGGTATCGGTATCTTTCTTTTGTCAAGCTCGCTTCTTATCGCCGCCGCTCCTTTTCCGAGCGAAGCCATATCGAACATTTCTTCAACTATGTGCTTCGTTTCGTCATCCGGTATGATATGTCCCTGTATATCGGGATCCTTGATATATCCGAACGGTGCGTACGGATTGAATTTCATTCCGTCCGCGAATTTGGTGTGAAGCGCCGCCTTGACTTTCTTCGACGTCTGCCTCGCGTGCATTTCGTTCAAGATATTCAGAAAAGGCGCTATTTCGCTTTCTCCCTTGTCGCTGTCAACTCCGTCGTTTACGGCGATATACCTTACTCCCTTTGACGGAAAGTAGAAATCGGTATACTGACCCGTTAAGATATAGTTCCTTCCGAGACGCGATAGATCCTTTGTGATGACGCAGTTTACATTTCCGTCCTCTATATCGTCTATCATACGCTGAAAATCCGGTCTGTCGAAGTTCGTTCCGCTGTAACCGTCGTCAACGTATTCGTCGAATATATCGAACCTGTTTTCTCTGCAGTACTGCGTGAGCATCTGTCTCTGCGTAGATATACTTCCGCTCTCTCCCTGCAGCTCGTCGTCACGGGACAGACGGAGATATATCGCGGCTTTGTACGTTTTTGTATTTGTTTTTATGCGTTGTTCCACTTTTTACGCTCCTTTCATACGGGAAACAACCGCATAACGATAACTTTCATGATCATAGTACCACTTTTTCTTATCATTGTCAAACGTATTCTGAAAACTTTTCATATCTTACCGCCGTTTTCTTCCGCTTCGGCTCTCGCTTTTTTCTCAATCTGATCGGCTTCGTAAAGAAAAGCGTGCAGCCACAGTTCCTTGAACGTTTTACCGTTTTCGGCAAAGTGTTCGACTATGATATATTTCGTTCTGCCGTCGGTATAGTACCACTGTTTTGTTTCTTCGTCGTATTTCCATTCGGCGCTTGTATCGTGCAGCACTCTGTATTTGAAATCGAGATACAGTCTTTTGAAGAATCCGGCGGATATATATTCTTCCGAGGAGCGATACGTTCGTATCTTTTCTTCTCGCGCCTGATCGAACATTTCTTTCAATATACGGTTTTCTTCCATTATCCTAATACGTTCTTCTTTCGTAAGACCGTACCACGTCGTTTTATCGCTGATGATAAAGTCTATATCGGTGATAACGTCTTTTACCTTCTTTGAAATTTTCATACTTTTTTCTTTTTTCAATTCCGTTTTACAACCCCAGTTTCATAGTGTTTTTAGAGCGTGTTTTTTGCTCTTTTGAACGTATATCGTTTGCCTGTTCTATCAGCTTATCTATCTGCTCGTTTCCGAACACCCGCCGCAGCAGAGCGTGATCCTTGTTCTGCTTCCGCAGTTCGCTGTTCAAACGGCGCAGATCTGCGTTTTCCTCCTTCAGTCGGTAATTTTGATATTTTAGATTATCTCCCTCACGCCATAATCTGCCGTTATTGTCGATGACGCGGCTGTAATCACTCCGAAGCTGAAAATATCTGACAAGGATCGTTTTGACGAGTTTTTTCAATGCGTTGATGATCGGCTCGACGAATTTTGCTTTGTAGGACTTTGCCGTCATAAGCGCCGGAGGATCGGGCAGATTGTATTCCGGTGACGAGGTGAGTTTTTTATCAATATCGTCAAGTTCTGTTTCTCCTTCTTCAAGTCCCGCAATACGCTTTGAAAGTGTGCTGACGGTATGCTCGGAATCATCGATCTCCTTTTTCAGTCCGTCGGCTTTCTCTGTGAGCTCCGCAACCTCTTCGGCGCGCATTTTCTTTTCATAATCATAGACGGACAAATGCTTTTCGTGCGTGCCCTTGTGCAGCCATTCAAAGCCGTACCGTTCCATCACCTCGGCGAGCGCCTCTTTTTCCGACTGCACCCACTGGCTCCATTCCGTCTCCTCGCGTGTGCCGCCTTTGAAGCCCTGCATAGCCAGCGCTTGTTTCAGCGAAACGCGCGTATCAAGTCCGCGCTTGCTTCCGGTCATATACGGGACGAAATCAATGTGCAGGTGCGGCGTCGCTTCGTCCATGTGGATATGAGCGGAGAATACGCGAAGCTGCGGGTTGCGCTTCTGAAATCCGGCGTAGTATTCCGCAAGCGCTTCCTCCGCCTGTTTGCCGATCTCGGTTTCCGCGCCGGTGTCGTCTTTGTTGCCTATCTGGATAATGATTTCGTGAAACGGTTTTTCTTGATGCCCGGTAGCGATATGCTCATAGTAATCCGAAATGACGCGATCACTCCGCTTTTGTTTTGCGTTGTACCGTTCAAGTGCGTCGTCAAACAGTTCGTGATAAACCGCCTTGATCGGTTCATTACAGAAATCCGTGTTTAGATGCGTGCGCTCCGGATCGGTATTCTTTGCGTTGAATTTTCTGCTGTTGTGGTTCGTCGAGCCTTTTCCGACCTCGACGCTTATCGTTCTTTTTAACAATATTTCTTTCCTTTCTCTTTTATTCAGATGGTAATGACCTGCATGACTTTACCCTAATAGTTCTGTTCAATAAGGAGCAGAGCGACGTTATTCATCAGAACGGGGCTGTGAAACAGCCGGACGGCGTAAGCCGTTAAAATATGAGCCTTGCGAAATATTTTAGTTCTGTTACTCTTGTCAAGAGTAACGCAAAAGCACTTTCGGCAGAGCCAAAAGTGCATTGCGCTCTGCGAGGCTTTAAAGCGGAATATGTGAGCCGAAAAACTATACCGACCGATTTTTCGGCGGGCTGTCATAAGGCTATTCCGCCTTTTTCGAAAGAAAACGAGCAAGTTGCGTTTTGCGCGTATCCACCTGATGGGCGGACAAAAAAGAACATCTGTTCGGAGCGCGATACATTATATCATACGAACAAATGTTTGTCAAGGCCTTTTTGATATTTTTTCAGCACTTTTTATGTTTTGTGTTTTTTATGAAAAATGCATTGTTATTGTGTTGCGCGGCAAACGAAACGCATTCTCAAGAGCCGGCTTTGTTCGAATATGTACCCCGACGATTGTATTCAACATCCGTCAGAAACTATATCTCAAGGATCTCGCTCGATAAGATTGTGCTCATCGCAACGCACGTCGTGTCGGACGTAGAGTATATCGCCAAAAACGTAGTAATGCTCAAAAAGGGCGTTATTGTCGACAACGCCGCGCCGCACGAACTGCTCCGAAAAATAGACGGCAAGGTCTGGGAGCTTTATTCAACCGAAGAAGATCTGCCGGCGCTTCAGAATAAATACCGCGTGACGAATATAGCCCGTGACGAAAACGCAATAGATCGGATAATCGTAAGAGTCCTGTCGGACGAGACGCCGTCAGAGCCGTCAAAATCCGCCGCCTCGACGCTTGAGGATTACTACCTCTACGTCTTCGGAGCGATTTAAAATGTTTTGTTTCATAAGGTATAACCGTAGATCATTTGGGATAATTGTAAATCGAGTGCCAAATATCCCAAATAATCATCTTCTTATCCCAAATCTCACTATTTTTGCTGTATTATGCTATAATACAAGTGCTTGATCGAGCAATTGATAAAATATGAGGTGAAGATAATGAAGTAGAATTATGCTTTTTGAAAGTAAAATTGCATTCATAATCACGAGATGAATACAAAGAAATCTTTATGTTATAAATAATATTATGATTCAAAATCAGTTTATTCCAAAAAAAGAAAGGACTTAATTATGAAAAAAATTGTTACAGTATTTATTATGCTTTCTCTTCTTATATCGTTAGTGTGCTTGCCTGCACATGCAGAAAACATATATCCTACATACTTTGATTCTTTAGCATCCACAACAGGGTCATACACATCGTATAAAGGAACTCAAGAGATTCAGCTTCTCTGCTCCTATACTCATCCATCTTCAGGTGATGCAGGAATTTATTTTTATCAACCGTCTGCCGGACTTTCAGCTTCGTTTATACATAGTAACAATAGACGGGGCACGATAATGCTTGCTGAAAAAGATGACGAATGGTTTAATTATGATGATATCGTAACATATTATATTGGTTATTTTTCTACTGGTAGTGATGGTATTTATTCGATGTACACTTATGGAAGACAAGAAGCTTATTCTACTCCAACAACCATTGAAGACGATAATATGTTAGAACTCTACTTAAAAGTAAATATTGATATAGTACAGGGCGATACATCTAACAATGTGCCGGTAGGCTTGTTCCGCTATAGAGTATGGGCAAATTGAAGAAAAAACGAATATTAAGTTTTATACTGTGTCTGTTCACCGCATTTCTTGCGCTGACTTCCTGTTCACACGAAAAGGAATCTTTTGTCCGCCAAAATATTGTCAGACGTGTTTATGACGACGGTTGGGTTTATACGATGACGTATACTCACGACTCAGACGGCAATGACATCGATTCCGTTCCGCCGATAGTGTTCAATGCGATCAATTTCAGATACAGATATCCCGCAGACTTCACTACGGATGAAGAAAATCCCGGGCGCATACAGATACTGGGACACGGTATAAGCCCGGAAAGCGATGAGGATATAAAGAATATTGCCGCGTTTTTCGGATACGGCGAAAACATCACTCACTATCCCGGCACTGACGAGATTTTAGCAAAAGATAGAAATCAATTGCAGTTGAAGGCAATAGACCGCGAAGTTTTTTTCAGAATGCTTGACGAGGCTTTGAAATCCGATGCACGTAAAAATGGAAAATATATTGATTATCCTTCTTTTGCCCTTTTGAGTGAACCCGGTTTTAAAGACGGATACAGCGTGCAGATCGGTCATTGTCTCGGTATGGGAAATATAGACGTGATAATGATCGATATTCTCTATAAGGACGATAATTCCCCGATGGGTTATACTCAGCTGTACGATCTGATCAAAAACGGAACGGCAACACCGGATCAGAAGCTTTTATACGAGTATATATCCGGGCTTGAAGAAAGTATCGTAAAAAACAATAACTTCAAAGCAAAGCCGGATAACGCCGATAAAGAGCTGTCAAAGCGTCCGGAGATCAAAAGAATCGAAAAATTTCTGTCTGATATCGACCAGAACAATATTAGCGGATATTTTATGTAAAAGGATAACGCGGGTTTTGATCAGATTGATTCGGATGAACTGATTTGTCAAAACCCGTATTCTCTATTATTATGATTATTTGTAAAAACGTATCCAAAGTTTACTCAAATATAAAAGTTATCGACTCGACGTCGGTCACGTTTTCGGACGTCGGATTTTATCTGCTGTCAGGCGAAAGCGGAAGCGGAAAGACCACTTTTTTAAACATTCTATCCGGTATGATACCGTTCGATTCCGGCACGATCATAATAGGCGATACAGAATTTGAAGGCAGAGCCGACGCCTCCGCGTACGAAGACGGCTACGACTATATAACGCAGGACACGTATTTCGTCGATTATCTGACTGTTTTTGAAAACCTTTCGATTTTATCGGACGACGAAAGCAGAATTGATTCTGCGCTTGAAGAATTCGGGCTGCTAAAAATCAAAGACAGCATGCCGGTAACGCTGTCCGGCGGCGAGCGTCAACGCCTTGCGCTTGCAAGATCTTTGCTGACGAAGAAAAAAACGCTGTTTCTCGACGAGCCGACGGCTTCCCTTGACCGCGACAATAAGATCGCGGTGTTTGAACAGTTGAAAAAACTGAGCCGCGATATGCTTATCATCTGCGCCACGCATGACGGCGAAGCCGACCGCTACGCGGATCAGATAATACACTTTGAAAAATCGAAAACGCAGGGCTCTTTGTCGGACAAGAGCAGGGAAACGGTCGCCGACGCTTCTCCGAATAAAGCGACCGACCGCAAAAAACTGACGAAATACGTCGGCAAATGGTTCACCTCCTCAGCGCGCGGCAAAAAGTCGGATATTCTTTTGCTTATTTTCCTCTCAATATCAATGTGTCTGTGCCTGCTTACCGACTCGCCGAAGAACAAGTATTATTCAAATATTCAGTACGTCTATAAGATCAACTCGCTGACTATCGTATCACCTGTCGAAAAAACCGGCGAGATAACGGCGCTAAAAGGCAGATCAGGTGTTATTGACGTCGTGCTCAAATACGAGGAATCGATTCCAGCGGAGGCACCGCTGGGCGAAGGGGAACTTGTAGCACCGTCGTACGCTATCTCGGGTCATACGATCCCGTTTGATCCGAAGTCGTTCCGCCTGTCTGATCAACTGTATGCGGGTACGTTCTTCAAGAACGAATATGACGTTATAATTTCTTACGAGAACGCAAAAAAACGTTGCCCGGATAATTTTGCCGACGCTGTCGGTCAGACCATGACGGTGGATCTGTACGGAAAAGGATCGACAGAACTTAAAATCGTCGGAGTGTTCAAAAAGCTGAACGACTTTCAGGTGCAGTATATGAAATCCCTCGGAATTACGTACGGCGTTGGTAGCTTGTACGACGAGCGGAATTATCAGAACAATTATTATATAAACAGCAAGCTTACGAACGGTTATCTTGACTATGACGAGTTCAAAACCGAATTCGGCAAACGGAGCTTTGATCTGTATTTCGACAACTTTGAGAACATGATGAAATTCAGGGAAAACTACGACGGATCACTCGGGGTCATCACTCCCCGCACCCTGTCGTTCAGCGAGGAAGGAGTATTTACTTCGCTCAATTATATAACGATACCGCTGTCGATTTTGATAATGCTTCTCGCGGTCTTCTATTACGGCGACCTCACCTCGACAGAACTGTCGTACAGCAGCCGGTTTATATCCGTATTCAACTACTGCGGATACAGCATAAAGGACGTCAAAAACTGCTTTATTAAGCTGTCGACGCTGCGGCTTCTCATAATATCCGTTATATCCGCCGGCATCGCTTTCGTTCTGTCCGCTCTGTTCAATCTGTTAAACGAAAAGATCGTCTTTATCGGTTTCCGGGTGTTTACGTATAATCTGCCCGTGGTGATCGGTTTTATCGCCATGATGTGCGTCTTCTCCGTCGTTTCGGTAAACGTATTCATGAGGAGAGTAAAAGCGGCAACGTGGTATGAAAATCTCGTATCCACGCGCGATCTGCTGTGAAAAGGCGGTGCGAAATGAAGCTTAATCTTAATTCAGTCTCAAAAAAATACAAAACCGACGTCATAAAAAACGTCAGCTATACGTTTGAATCCGGGAAAATGTACGTCATAAAAGGCGTGAGCGGCTGCGGAAAAACGACGCTTTTAAATATCATAGGCGGCATTGACACAGAGTTTTCCGGCGCCGTAGATATAGACAGCAAAACCGGCACCGAGATACTTCGCAAAGAGGTCGGATACGTTTTTCAGCGCAGTATGCTCATATCCGATCTTTCCGTCATCGACAATCTGCTTCTGATTAACGGAGACAGGAAAACGGCGGAATCGATGCTCGACCGTCTCGGTGTGCTCGGGCTTAAAGACAAAATGCCCGCGCAGCTTTCCGGGGGTGAAAGGCAGAGAGTAGCGATAGCCCGCGCGCTTATCTGCGGCTGCAGTATCTTGCTCGCTGATGAGCCAACGTCTTCTCTCGACTCCGACAATTCAAAATCAGTCGCACATATCCTGTCAGCTCTGCGGTACGTCGGCAAAACCGTCATCGTCGCAACACACGGAAATTGCTTTGACGATTTGGCTGATCAGATAATCCACCTCGATTACGGGTCTGTGTCCGACGTTGAGGAGCGCGAACGCATCGCGGTTGAAACGTCTCCGGAAGAAGACGTCAGCGTTAAGAAAAGTCCGCTTCTGAGGCTTGTGCTTGAAAGAGTGAGACGGTCGGGCAAAAAACTTATATCGCTGCCCGCAGTTCTGCTTGCGCTTCTGATATTCTGTATGTCAACGCTTTCGCACAGCACTCTGGGAATTCTCAAAGGATATCTTTCGAAATATTATCCGCCGGACGTATTCAATTTCCCGGCGGAAAAGGTCGACGCGCTGCTGAAGCGGACGGACAAACCGCTTAAGGTTTATTATCCATACGCGACTGAAGGCGACGGATTTGGCGTTATGTATTACGCAGATAAATCCGACAGCGTTCTGTTGTCTCCCGGTTTGATAAAATACGGCACGTTTCCGGACAATGAAAACGATGTCATCGTTTCGTACGAATTTGCGCGTCAGAGATGCGGGAACAATTTCAGAGTGGGCGATATAATCGGCAAAACGGTTAATATAGACGGGCGCGACTATACCGTTTCCGCATGTCTGCAGAACTTAAAAGAGGATCAGAAAACTGGGCTTTTTACGACGGTTTCAAAAGTATTCGACAGCGATATATTTTATCGTCGCTCGTACGGCGCATTGGTGTTCATCGACTACGATACGATAAGCCAAATAGGCACGCTGAGAGAGGACGTGAAGTACGTCAGGATATCGTATAAAGGGCTCATGAGCGACAAAGAGTTTACGGATATGCTGAGAAACGAGTTTTCAATGCGTCCGACCGTCAACACGATAGAAGACGAGCTTGAGGACAAAAAAATGTCAGTCAATATGATAACTGCATTTCTGTATCTTATTCTCGTGATTTGCTTCATCGTCGCATGCATTTTCATACGTTCGCGCGTTGATATAGACCTGTTTTACCGTAGAGTAGAGATAGGGTATCTGCAGATCTTCAAAATTCCGAAGAAGCGGATAAACAAAATGCTGAATCTCGAATATATGGTCAGACTTTTCGTTTCGGTAGGGCTTTCGCTTATCGTATATATCCCCGCCGCCATCATTCTGTCACTCGTGCTCGGACACGTGATAATCTTTGATTTTCTGCAGATCGCGGTGATATTCGCTGTGCTTCTGATGATATACGAGGTCTCGCTTTCGCTTTCGTTCAAAAAATTTGGCAGGCGAAGCATTGCAGATCTGATTTATAACCGATGATGTGTTGAAGACCACTGCCTCTATGAATTTGGAAAAACTTATCCGTTAAAAAACATGAATTATCTAAATAAGCTATAAAAAAAGGCAAAAAAATGAAAAGCAAAATCAATATCAATATCAATGTTCATTTATAATATCAAATATATAAAACTACGAATATCCCAAAATATCATTTAATTATCCCAAAATCAACATATTTTTCAGAATGATGGTATAATTCATTACAAGCTCCTGAGAGAGAGCGATATTGAATAATTTGTTGCCCAATTATTAACAGGGGGGGGAGGGAGCGTTATCATTAACAAAGACTATATCAACAACCCGTATATCAGTCAGACTTTAGAATGGTTGAACAGTAAAAGAAGCGAAGCCATAAAAACGGCTTCTGAAAAGTGGTTTCGTGATTACAAGTTTATCGCGGAGTCTGCATATTGGTTCGAACAGATTGCGGATGCTGTTACAGCAAAACCTCCGACTGATAATGTTAAAAGCATTATTGTCAAAGAGAATATTTACGGCATGGTTATAGATGTTGAATACGAATATTACAAGACTGGTGATCCGCGCATCGGGAACATCGGTTTGTGTATAACAACAATGATAAACAATACGGATTGAGTATGATAAAGAAACAGGCATATAAACTAATGAGGCTCGTTCGGCAGATCAATATCAAGATCTGCCTGTTTGTCTATATTAATACCTATTGACAAAAACACAATAGTGTGGTACACTACGAATCGTAGACATCATTACAAATATATCAGTATTGACATATAAAAACCACGACATTTAACAGTTTGAATCAGGGTAATGTCAGACGAAAGGAGCTCCGGATTTTTATTTCCGTAAAAAAGCAATGATTAATATAGCTGTATGCGATGATCAACCTATCCACCTCAGAAAAATCATGAAGATGGTGAGAGATACTTGCTTATACAAAATACCGGAAAAAATGGATTGTCGTTCTTACGACGGTTTCTATTCCGCCGAAAAAGTCATTTCGTTCTTAAAAACAAATAAGATTGATATTTTGTTTCTTGATATCGAAATGGAAGGGATGAACGGGTTTGAATTGGCGGGCTTGCTGAAAAAAGAATTTCCGGATATCATAATAATCTTTGTTTCAGCGTATGAAAACTATGTTTATAATTCTTTCGAGTATTCCCCTTTCCGCTTTATAAGAAAAACGAGGATTGAAGAAGAACTTGAACCGGCGCTTGTCGCGGCGGTTGACAGCCTTATGTCTTTAAACAAAAAAATTGAGCTTAAAACGACCGACGGAACATTTGAAACCCGAGTCGCGGATATTATTTATTTTGAGAGTAATAAAAATTACTTGACAGTTCATCTTATCGGTAACAAATCTTATAGTATTCGAAATACCGTAACGGGTATTTCCAAAGAGCTGCAGAGTGATGATTTTTTCAAAATACATCAGGCGTACGTGATCAATCTTGCAAATGTAAAGCGTATCTCCGGGTACGCTGAAGTTCTTATGTGTAACGACGAAATATTGCCGATCAGCTCCAGGAACGCTCAGGGCTTCAAAAAAGCGTATATGGAGTATACGAACAGGAGAATTGCAAAATGACGGGAATAATACTCGAGTATCTGACGTCTTTTCTTGATTCGGTAATTTGTATATGGTTTATTACTAAGTTTATTAACGCAAAGAAAAACATGCTTATCTCGCTTCCTGCCGTACTTATTTATTTTGCGGCAACTGCGTTATGCGATAAATATCTGTCCAATTTCTTCAGCGTTTTAGGCACAAGTATTCTTTTTGTCTTGTCCGTAATTTATGCGGTGCTGATATGTGAAAAGCATTATATAAAAGCGGTTCTTTCATGTGTAATCTACAAAACCGTATTTATTCTCATTTCCTCTGCGCTTTTCTCGATTTTGTCGTATTATTTCCAGGATTTCACGATACTGCTTCAAGGGTCGGATAGTTCTGTAAGGTTTGTGTATATAAGTATGCACAAGATTATTCTTTTTGCAATTCTGACGCTTATCATCGTACTGTTCAAAAACGGGAGCGTAACCGATATCGTAACCGGAATAGTCACTTTTTCAGTATCCGTACTGACTGTATTCGGAATGAAGGCGACGATGAACATGATAGCGTCCGGAATGAATAAAACGGAGCCGGCTGCGTGCTATACGCTTCTCGGAGTCTTCATTTTGATCAATATTTGTGTGTATCTGCTGGTAAATCGTGTAAAAAAACTTGAAAAGCAGAAATATGATCTTGAATTGCTGCAAGATCATTATGAGTATCAACAGGAAAAACATGCGGAATCAATAAGCATATGGAACAATATACGCAAGGTTCAGCATGATATAAAAAACCACCTTATAGCGATAAAAAGCGAACTTGACGAGGGCAGGACTGATGAGGCGATAAGATACGTCGACTCTTTGATTCCACAGACGGATAATTTGGGAAAACTAATGAAATCAGATAATAATGTTCTTGATTATCTTATTAATTCCAAGTTATGTACTCTTGAAAACACACAAGTCATCGTTTCCGGAGTTGTCGGAGATCTGTCCGGCATTTCGGATAAAGATATCGTTTCTATTTTCGGTAATATTCTTGACAATGCGGTCGAAGCGATAAAGAACATAAATAAACAGAACGAAAAACGTATTGAGCTACTGTTCAACAGACACGAAGATAACATGATCGTGATATGTAAAAATACGATTGAAAAATCAGTACTTAATGGAAACGGAGAGTTGAGGTCCACTAAATCCGACAATTCATCGCACGGATTTGGTCACGTTATCGTAGAAGAAACGATAAAAAAACTTGGCGGTATGATTAATTATTCGGAAGATGGCGATATGTTTACAGTACAAATTATTCTGCCGATGAGAATATAATTAAGGAAGAGTGAAAGTAGTATTGGCGTCAGCAATTGCACCGCATAAAACAATGAAATAGTCTTTTTACAGTTTGGTGGTGTCGGTTAAAACCGACACCACTCTTTTTAACACGCACAAAATCGTGCGTGTTACGGTTTTGCGAAAAAAAGTTTTGCAAAAACTATTGGCAAAAGAACATCTGTTCGCTATAATATGAAGTGCGAACATTCGTTCGGAATAACTGTCGGAGAGGAGATGGTCGATTGTAATACTTGTTTTTGTTTCCGCTTATGCCGAAACCGTTCCTTGAAAAGTGAAGAGCCGTTCTATCCGCCGTAGCGTGACGGAGCGTCGTAGGAATGAACATACTCGTACATAGATTAAATCTATGAGAAAGGAGATGCAAAGATGCATTTAATTTTTGTTTTCATAATGAGATCCTTTCCTGATAGATTAAATTTTTCTTGATTCATAATATCAGTAATTTTTACCTATATTTACAATATCATACACTTACCTGTTTGTCAATATACTTTTTAAATTTAAAGACAACTTTCAATATGCTTTTAATACATTTTCCTTTTTGAGAATAACGGTGCGAAAGCGCCAGCTGCACGGAGTTTTAGCGCCACGTAAACGGAGTGAGAGCCACTTCTAAAAAATCAAAACATTGATAGAGTTTAAGCTACAATGAAAGTTATACATTCTCCAAATATCATTAAATCCGCTACAATTAATGGGGCACTGCCCCAAACCCCGAGGTTTATCGCCTTATAGAGGTTTCCGGGAAGAGTATTTTGCGAGAGGTGGTGTTAAACTTTCAATTGGCGCAGCACAACGTTTTACTGCGCTATTTCGCCGTCGAGGTGGCTCTAAAACTCCGTGCAAGCGGCTTTCTCAGTCCGTTATTTACACTTTTTGCGGTAAAGATTAAATAATGGTGTAAAACCAAAGGATCAAACTTCTTGTATAATGTAAGATGCCCAAACAAACATAATATCAAGAAGGATGAACACAACGGCTCAAAACAGAAAAACAAAAGCCGGTAAATACATTTCTGAAATTACCGACTCTGTGTCTCTCAATCGGCTGATTTTGTAATCTTCCTTATGAGAAGTTGCCTTTACACGTACATTTTTGAAAATGGATGGGCAAACGACGGAATGTTTTGTTTTTGAGGATAAATTGCCTTTTTTTTGATCGACTCGGCGGCATGATCTATATGAAAAATTTTATGAAATATCCAATTGTAAAAGTCAGTTTGAATTATATTTGGTTTATCGTTATGCGGAAGTTTCCTTAACTTTGTTACTCACCCTGTTCCCCTCCCGGGAACCCCCACCGCTGTTCGCGGCGGGGAACCCCGGCTCCCGTCATTCTACGAATGAGGGGGCCGCGCTTAAACCTTTCCCTGTTGGGCGCGACGCCCTGCGTCGCGCTCGATATGGCTTCGCCGAGAACAACCCTTGCCCCATTAAAATTCAATTTTTCTGAAACTTTTCACGCTTCCCGCGCACCTTGATATATGAAAGGCAATAAAACGAAAGGACACAGCGATGACAAAGGATGAGTTCGCCCGCGCATTCTCTTTGGCGGAGAAAAAACTGTATATAGCCGCGTTTTCCGTTACCGCAAACGCAGAAGACGCAAAAGACGCGGTCGCGGACGCCGCGGCGTACGCCTGGGAGCATTTAGGCGAGCTGCGCGACGAGCAGAAGTTTGATCCGTGGCTTCTGCGCATTACGTACAGTCAGGCGAAGATGATACGCAGAAAGAGCCGCAGATACGAGAATATTGACGATCTGGCGGATGAATTCAGCTACGAAGCGGACACGTCCGAGATCGAATTCTTCGACATCCTCGTCCGCGCAAAACTCAGCCTTGAAGAACGCAGGATCCTTACGCTTTATTTCCTTTACGGTTACACCATACCGCAGATCGCAGAGATGACCGGTAAAAAGCAGAACTACGTAAAAACAAAGTATTACCGCGCTCTGAAAAAGATCTCCGGATTGAAAGGTTTAAAATAAGGTGCGACACGATGAAAAAAAATTATAATTACGGGCAGACCGAAAAATGGCTCTCAGAAAATTTTTCAGCATCGGAAAAGCATATTAAATACGGCGGCGGAGCGCTTGACAGAGCGGACGATAAACCCGCGAGCGCCGGTTTCTTTCAGTATCCCGCCGTGCGTATAGCAGGAGCGTTCCTTGCGCTTCTTATAATCGGCGGCAGTCTTTTCGGCGCGCTCAAAACGCTTGAACGCATAGGCACGCAGATAAACCCGTCGTACAGCGAGAACGGCAAGGTAAAGTACGTACAGGGCGAAACGGATATCAACTGCAGCTATATATCGATCTGCTCTGACAAAAAACAGTATTTTCCCGCTGTATATCTTTCAACGACCGAAAAAACAATGCCTGACGGCAAAATAAATATTAAGTCTTACAGTTATAACGTAAGCAGGATCATAACCGTACCGTACTCGCCCGACCTGAGCGTCGACAACAACGTGGCGGATAAAGAAATGAATATAATATCGATCGAAGTGCATAACACCGCCGATCATCTTAACTCCGCCGCCGAGTTTACGGATACGGCCGGCCTGTACGATCACATAAAGAACGGGGACGGCGGCGTATACACGGTCGGTCTCCTCGTGACGTGGGACAAGGGAGACGAAATAAACACGTATTACGTTACCTTTAACGTAGATAAAAGCGAATCGGCCGACGATGAGAACGGATCTGAGCTTATATCCGATATAAACGGCGTAAAAACGTACGATTACGGCAAAAAGCTCGCAAAACTGCAAAAAGCGCCGTACGACGGCGATCCTCGTGATTTAGTCCGCGTGCTTACGGGCGGTGAGCTTTACGCCGTGACGGTCGGACGCGCGTATGACGCGGAGCATTTGTCCGCGGTAAAGCATTACGATATAGACGCCGACCCGACGGTCATAGAATTCGGCGGCGATCTTGAGCTTTACAATAACGCGGCAGACAAGGATATGGAAATAATAAGCGTGACGCTTACGTATCCCGACGGTACAACAACGTCGACCGGCACCTTAAAGAAAGCTTTTCGCAGCGTATACGAGGGTAAAGCCGGAACGTACGTTATACAGGCCTACGTTTCCTGGGACAAACCGCCCGAGGCGACCGTCGAAAACAAATATTCCGTGTATTGCGTTTACTTTGCCCTTCACAAAGCCGAAAGCCTCGAGGGCGGCGATAACAAGGTGTGGTACGAAGAGGAAAAAAAGGATACCAAATACAGTTATCTTGCCGTGTCAAGCGATAACGACCTGTATTATCCGCCCGTCGTATACTCAAAGCACGTAAAACTCGTGTCCGACGTGTCAACGGTGCAAAAGAATATCAACAGCGATATTTCAAAATATAAAGAGATCCGTATACCGTACAGCGGCGGCGCGCTTGAGTTGTTGAATAACGTTTACGATAAAGAAAAGATGACGGTCGTCGGCGTTAGCGTGAAAAACGGGTCGGACGCTCCGGCGGAATCGCCTGATACGGCGGAAAAGCTGATCACGTATCTTAAATCGGCGGGTGCCGGCACGTACCGCGTCAGCCTTGAGCTTACGTGGGATACGTATCCGTTAATAAACAAAGGCGATCAGGCGTACATTTATACGGCGGTGTTTTACGTGGATAAGTCTGACGATACGCCCGGCACGGATACGGCGCCGGCCGTAACGACGTCGGAAGATACCGCCGGGCCGCCGGATCAAAACGAAGGATTCGATCCTTCGGGACTGCTTCGTATCGACTGGATAATAAACAATTCGACATACAAAATATACAGACCGCCGGTCGTACTGAAGCGCGTTTACAAGGACGGGGCCGTTATCGAAGAGCTTTCTTACGAGTCCGATCCTTGCGACGCGGAATACAGATATACGGACGGTCTGATCGTGCAAAACGAAGCGCGTTTGAATCAATCGTATTCAAAAAGGACCTGGCGCGTCTGCTCGGTCACGTTAAATAAAGAAAAAGAATTCAAGAGCTTTGAAACGGCGTTTGAATATATACACGATACAGCGGCAAATTCGTCCGGCTCGGTATACGTGGAAGCGACCGTGACGTGGGACGCCGGCGCGCTGATAAACTCTGACGCGGACAGAACGGAATATACGTACGCTTTCAACGTGATTTACACCTGCCCGGCTGATATCGACCCGAAAGCCGATCCGTACGTTACGGGGATAATGAAAAACTGGCTTTCGGTAGTTGTGGAAGGAGACAGATATTCTCCCGGGATCTCAAAAAAACTGGTTTATAACGAAGATCAGGTGACCGGGTATGAATATTATCACGATAATATTCAGATAGAGTGGCACCCGGGCGACAGCGTGGCGGTGTCGAACGAGATATATTCCGTGAACCGCATCTACGGCGTTACGGTGAACGGTATAAAATACGACAACGCGGAACAGGCGTTTGCGGCCATGCCGACCGATCGTATAAGTCACGTTGAAGTCGAGGCGTCATGGGACTTTACGGATATGACTATCCACAGCGACGAGGTCAAAATCAAAACGACCTTTATATTTGCGTTTGATATCGTGCCGGTATAGGCATAATGAATTTAAGGACGGGCGGCCCCCGTCCTTTTTTTGTGCGTTAAGAGCATCGGACGGCCGCTGACGCGGAATGATATGTTCCGCCCGGCGAAGCGTTTCACTCCGCGCAAGCGGCGAGGATCCCCGCAGGGACACATTGAATTCACCGGAATTTCGCTTTTCTTAACGAATAAACTTAAAAAATTAACACAATAAACCCAAAATCAAGAAAAATGTGACTTGAATAAATCCGCCTTATTTTATATAATATATTAAATGCTTATGATTTAACATAACAGAGAGTGTTTTGTTTATTGTTGCATAAATAATAATTTGAAGAGAAAAGGAGGTGCTTTATGGAACTCTGGCAGATCTTGGTTTGCGTGGGAGCCGGCGTCGCCGGTATCATCTTAGGCGTCGTTTTCGGTATCGTATACCGTAAAAAAGTAGCCGAAAAGGCGATCGGCACGGCTGAGAGAAAGGCTAAAGAGATCGTTGAAGAAGCGGAAAAAGACGCCGAGACGAAGAAGAAAGAAGCCTTGCTTGAAGCAAAAGAAGAAATACTGCGCAACAGGAATGAAGCTGAAAGAGAGCTGAAAGAGCGCCGCAAGGAGGTCTCGAGACTCGAGTCACGCGCGGTCGCCAAGGAAGAGGCTCTTGACAAAAAGCACGAAAGCCTCGATAAAAAAGAAGAGGTACTGAACAAAAAGATCAAGGAAAACAGCGAACTCACCGCTGAGATAGAGAAGATACGCGAAAGCGAGCTGCAGATGCTCGAACGCATATCCGGGCTCACGGCGGAGGAAGCAAAGGCGGAAATGCTCCGCGACCTCGAGGATGAGGTCAAGATCGAAAAGGCGCATAAGCTCCGCGAACTCGAACAGCAGTTCAGAGAAGAAGCCGACGAAAAGGCTAAGAGCATAATCACGCTCGCCATCCAGCGCATAGCGGCGGACCACGTCGCGGAAACGACCGTTTCCGTCGTCAACCTGCCGAACGACGAGATGAAAGGAAGGATCATAGGCCGCGAGGGACGCAACATAAGAACGATAGAAACGCTGACCGGCGTCGACCTTATAATCGACGACACGCCCGAGGCGATAACGATATCGAGCTTCGATCCGGTGCGCCGCGAAATAGCGCGCCAGACGCTTGAAAAACTGATCTCCGACGGACGCATCCATCCGACGAGGATAGAGGAGACCGTAGAAAAATGCAGACGCGAAGTCGACGCGGCGATCAAAGCCGCCGGCGAGTGCGCCACGTTCGAGGTCGGCGTGCACGGTCTTAACAGCGAGATCGTCAAGCTGCTCGGCCGTCTCAAATACCGTACGAGCTACGGTCAGAACGTTCTCAACCACTCCGTTGAGGTCGCGTATATCTCCGGCATAATCGCGTCCGAGCTCGGCGCGGACGTCGCCCTCGCGAAGCGCGCGGGCCTGCTGCACGACATAGGCAAGGCACTCACGCAGGAGATCGAGGGCAGCCACGTCCAGATCGGCGTGGATATAGCCAAGAAGTACAAAGAAAACAGAGACGTAGTCCACGCGATAGAGGCTCACCACGGCGACGTGGAGCCGAAGACGCTCGTGGCGGTCATCGTGCAGGCGGCGGACGCGATATCCGCGGCGAGACCCGGCGCGAGGCGCGAGGATCTGGAGAACTACATCAAGCGTCTCCAGAAGCTCGAGGAGATCGCGAAGAGCTTCCCCGGCGTGGAGAAGTCTTACGCCATCCAGGCGGGCAGAGAGCTGCGCATAATGGTCAAGCCCGAGGAGATCGACGACGAGAAGATGGTCCTCGTTGCGCGTGACATAGTCAAGAAGATCGAGTCCGAGCTCGAATATCCCGGACAGATCAAGGTCAACCTCATCCGCGAGAGCAGATACGTTGACGTCGCAAAATAAAAAACCGCGGAGCCGGGCAAGATCCCGGCTCCGTTTTTTTTTGCCTTCAGAAGCAAAGATCGCGCATTGCGGGGGTGAAAAAGTTGCAAAAATGAGAGAAATTCCCGGGATCGGCGGATTTTTTTTGCAAAAAACACTTGACAAACCGTCAAAAGCGTGATATAATCGCCCCAAACCGATGAAGAAGAAAAGTAACCGGGTCTCAACCGGCACAGCGATCCGCAGACGGTGTGAGTGCGGAGCGGCGGGCACGGCGAATGGTCTTGTGAGGGCGGGGCTGAAAGCTTTTGCGAGTATGTTCCGACGGGGTGCGCTCCCGTTACCTGCGGCGCTGCGTATGTCTGTACGTAAAAAGAGCGGAGGCATAGCCTCAATTTGGGTGGTACCGCGGATATTCTATTCGTCCCAAGCATGACAAACATGCCCGGGATTTTTTGTTTTTACCGGGGATGTAAAAAACAAGAAAGGAAGAAAACAAAATGAAAAAACTTATCTCCGTTATCCTCATCCTCGTCATCGCGGCGACGGCGCTTTGCGCCTGCTCCGGCAGCAAAGCCGATTACACCGTAGGTATCTGCAACTACGTGGACGACGCTTCCCTCAACCAGATAGTGTCAAACATCAAAACAAGGCTCGCCGAGATCGGCAAACAGAACAACGTGACGATCAAGGTGCTCGAACAGAACTGCAACGCCGACGCCAACGTCATGTCGCAGATAATCGCCGATTTCCAGTCGAAGAAAGTCGACCTCATGGTCGGCGTGGCGACTCCGGTCGCCATAGCGATGCAGGCGGCGACCGAAGACACAAAGATCCCGGTCGTGTTCGCGGCGGTCTCCGATCCGCTTGCCGCTGGTCTCGTCGATTCACTTGACAAACCCGGCGCCAACATCACCGGAACGTCGGATTTCCTCAACACGAAAGCGGTCATGGATCTGATATTCGCGCAGGCGCCCGAGACGACCAAAGTAGGTCTTTTGTACGACCTCGGCCAGGATTCGTCCACCACGGCGATAAAAGAGGCGAAAGAGTACCTGCAGAACAAGGGCGTCGAGATCAAGGAATACACCGGCACGAATACGTCCGAGATCGGTCTGCAGATAGACAAGATCGTCTCCGACGGCGTAAAAGCCGTGTTCACCCCGTCGGACAACACCGTCATGACCGCGGAGCTTTCGATCTATGAAAAGCTCGCTGACAACGGCATACTCCATTACGCCGGTGCCGATAGTTTCGCGCTCAACGGCGCGTTCCTCGGATACGGCGTCGACTACGCCAACCTCGGCGTCAAGACCGCCGATATGATCGGCCAGATACTGATAGACGGCAAGGATACCGCAACTCTGCCCGTCATGACGTTCGACAACGGCACCGCGACGGTAAATACCGATATCTGCGAAAAGCTCGGCCTCAGCTATGACACGGTCGCCGCGACTTTCGCCCCGTTCTGCACTAAAGTCCAGCCGATAAAGACGGCGGAAAGCTTCGAATGATATGTTCCGTGGGAGCCTCGCGCTCCCTCGG
This sequence comes from Clostridia bacterium, assembly GCA_017619885.1. GTDB lineage: Bacteria > Bacillota > Clostridia > Oscillospirales > CAG-272 > UBA1248. The sequence continues at coordinate 19,840 of JAFZRM010000003.1, forward strand.
TCAGCACGGCCGACCTGATCCTTCGGGGACGGTGCGCCGCGGACGTAACGCTGCCCCGGCCCCGCCCCGAAGGATAAGGCGGCTCCGCCGCCCGGGGAGCGCGTCCCCGGACGCAGCAATACGGACACGCTTACAGAGGTATTTATGACTTTATCCGATATCATCAACGTAATACGGTCGGTGACCGAGCTCGGACTAATCAGCTCGCTCACCGTTCTCGCGCTTTATCTGTCGTACTCGATGTTAAACGTCTGCGACCTGTCGACTGACGGATGCTTCACGCTCGGCGCCGCGGTCGGCGCGGTCGTCGCGCTGTCGGGTCACCCGTATCTGTCGATCATAGCCGCGATGGCGGCGGGCGTCGCGTCGGGCTTCGTGACGGCGTTTTTACAGACGCGCATGGGCATAAACAGCCTGCTCGCCGGCATCATAGTCAATACCGGGCTTTATTCGGTGAACATCGCCGTGATGGGCGGCGCGTCGCTGCTCAATATGAATAAGACCGTGACTGTGTTCACGAAAGTCAAGGCGCTTTTCGATCACACTTTCCTCGACGGCTGGCACAAGGTCGCCGTCGCGCTGATCGCCGTCGCCGCCGTGATCGTGTTTCTGTCGGTGTTTCTTAAAACGCGGCTCGGTCTCGCGATACGCGCGACCGGCGACAACTCCGATATGGTGCGCTATTCGTCGATCAACCCGGTCTTCACGACGACGGTCGGGCTCTGCGTTGCAAACGCTTTCACGGCGCTGTCCGGATGCCTGCTCGCGCAGTACCAGAAGCTGTCGGATATAAACATGGGTCAGGGTATGGTCACCGTGGCGCTCGCTTCGCTTCTGATCGGCGGCACGCTATTCCGACGCTGCTCGGTAAAGGTCCGCGCGATAGGCGCCGTGATCGGCGCGATCATTTTCCGCGCGGTGTACGCGCTCGCGCTTAATCTGCAAATGCCGGCGTATATGCTCAAGCTCGTCTCCGCGGGGATAGTCGCGGCGGCGATCTCCGCGCCGTATCTGCGCAAGCACATACCGCAGACGATGAAAAAATATTTCCCCGGGAAGGAGAACGGCGATGTTAGAGCTTAGGAAAGTCAACAAGACGTTCAATCCCGGTACGGTGAACGAGAAAAAGGCGCTGACGGATATAGACCTGTCGGTCGCCGACGGCGATTTCATAACGATAATCGGCTCGAACGGAGCCGGCAAATCAACGCTTTTCAACGCGACATCCGGCGCGTTTCTGCCCGATTCCGGCAGGATATATCTCGACGGCAGGGACATAACGTACGAGCCGGATTATAAACGGGCAAAATATATCGGAAGGCTTTTCCAGGACCCGAAGACCGGCACCGCGCCGTCGATGACGGTGGAGGAGAACCTGACGCTCGCCGCCGGAGGCGGGAGATGGCTGTCTCTGCCGCGCCGCGCCGAAAGAGAAGCGCTGCGCGAACGCGTCGCGTCGCTCGGTCTCGGACTCGAGGACCGGATGAACACGCCGGTCGGACTGCTTTCGGGCGGTCAGCGCCAGGCGGTGACGCTTTTGATGGCGACGATAAACCCGCCGAAGGTCCTTCTGCTCGACGAGCACACCGCGGCGCTTGACCCGTCGGCGGCGGAAAAGATACTCGAGGTGACGGAAAAGACCGTCCGCGAGCAGGGCCTGACGTGTCTTATGATAACTCACAACATGAGATCGGCGCTGTCGGTCGGCAGCCGCACGGTAATGATGCGCGACGGCAGTATAATATTCGACGCGCAGGGCGCCGGGCGCGACGGGCTGACGGTCGACGATCTGCTCAGGCGTTTCCGCGAGGCGTCGGGCGAGACGCTCGATAACGACAGGATGCTTTTATCCTGAAAAAGTCCACTTTTTGCAATATTTTACTTGACATTTTGCATTTATTATATTATACTGTAGAAAAACGGGAGAATGGGAGGACGGCTCAATGATCGGATACGTACGATTTTATTATTATTACCGGGCCGTCAGGCACTCTGCCCGCGCGTGAAGTAAACCGTGCACCGCAGGATGCCCCGGCGTTTTCTGCGGTGCTTATATTTTTATAACTTGACGCAGAAAACGGATCCCGGTCTGTTTTCTGTTTTTGATTATTCGGAGGAGATATGAACGAGCTTGACAGGCAGAGAGCCGTTATAAACGAAACGGACAAGGAGATGGCGCGGCTGTTCGAGATCAGGATGAACGCCGCGGCGAAGATAGCCGGATATAAAAAAGAGCGCGGTCTGCCGGTATACGACGCGGAGCGCGAGGCGGCAATCGTCGCAAAAAACACCGAAAACGTCTCGGATCCCGCGCTGCGCGGCTATTACGCCGATTTCATAACGCATACGATGAAAGTCAGCCGCGATTATCAGACGGCGCTGATCTCGGGCGTCTCCGTAGCGTACAGCGGCGTAGAAGGGGCGTTCGCGTCGATCGCCGCCAGAGCGCTTTTCCCGCAGGGCAGGTTTTTCCCGCAGCGCGATTTTGAGGCGGCGTATCAAGCCGTCGTCGACGGCGACTGCGAGATCGCCGTTCTCCCGGTGGAAAACAGCTTCGCCGGCGAGGTCGGCACCGTAATCGATTTGATATTCAGCGGACCGCTGTATATGAACGACACTTACGAGCTGACCGTGCATCAGAATCTGATCGGCGTGCCCGGCGCGACCGAGGATACCGTCAGAAAAGTCATATCGCATCCTCAGGCGCTGTCGCAGTGCGCCGAATATATCCGCGCGCGCGGATACGAAACGGAGGAGTTCTCGAACACCGCGCTTGCGGCGAAACACGTCGCGGCGCTCGCCGACCCGACCGTCGCCGCTATCGGAACGGTCGAGGCGGCGCAGATATACGGTCTGTCGGTCATCAGCCGCAGCATAAACACCGGACGAGACAACACGACGCGCTTCGCGGTGCTCTCGCGCCGTGAAAACGACGGCGAACACACGGGGAACAAATTCTTCCTCGTCTTCTCCGTCAAAAACCAGGCGGGCGCGCTCGCGGAGGCGATAAATATCATAGGCAAACACGGATACAACATGAGCGCGCTGCACAGCCGCCCGAGAAAAGATCTGCCGTGGAAGTATTACTTCTACATCGAGGGCGAGGGCGACGTCAACAGCGACGAGGGCAGAGCGATGATGGACGAGCTGTCCGCGGTCTGCAGCAGACTGCGCCTCGTCGGCTCGTACAGAGGAGGAGCGGATCTCGTATGATAAAAAGAGTAAAGCTCGGCGATCACGGTTACGATATCGTCATAGAGCGCGGCGCGCTTGCCCGCGCCGGCGAGCTGTTCGATCTGCGGCGCCGCGTGCTGATCGTCACCGACGACGGCGTGCCGTCACAGTATTCGGACGCGATCGAAGAAGCCTGCCAAACGGCGCACAGGTTCGTGCTGGAGCAGGGAGAGGCGTCGAAGAATATCGACAATCTCACGTCGATGCTCACAACGATGACGAAGAACGGCTTCGGCCGCGGCGACTGCGTCGTCGCCGTCGGCGGCGGGGTGTGCGGCGATATCGCCGGATTTGCCGCCGCGGTATACATGAGAGGGATAGATTTCTACAACGTCCCGACGACCGTCCTGTCGCAGGTCGATTCCTCTGTCGGCGGCAAGACCGCGATAGATCTGCTCGGCGTGAAGAACGTCGTCGGCGCGTTCAAACAGCCGGCGAAGGTGCTGATCGACCCGGACGTGCTGTCGACCCTGCCGATGCGGCACGTTAACAACGGCCTGTGCGAGGCGCTTAAAATGGCGGCTACTTCCGATCCGGAGCTTTTCGGGTTGTTCGAGCACGGCGACGTCTTCGGCGATCTCGAGCTGATAACGGAGCGGAGCCTTGACGTAAAGATCGCCGTCGTCGAGGCGGACGAGCGCGAAGCCGGCCCGCGCCGCGTGCTCAATTTCGGACACACGATCGGCCACGGAATAGAGTCGGCGGCCTCGCCCGCGCTGCTTCACGGCGAATGCGTCGCGCTCGGAATGCTGCCGATGTGCTCGCCAGAGATGAGGCAGAGACTTACCGCGATATACGGCAGACTCGGCTTGCCGTCGTCGTTCCCGTTTGACAAAGCGGCGGCGGCGGAAGCAATGACGCACGACAAAAAGGGCGCCGGCGGCGGTATTTACGCCGTATTCGTCGAGTCGCCCGGCAAATATGAGATAAGAAAAACGGAAATAACGGAGCTGATACGGAGAATGGAGGACGTATTATGAAAAATACGATCGGTACCGCGCTAACGCTCACACTGTTCGGCGAAAGCCACGGCCCCGCGATCGGCGCGGTGCTCGACGGGCTCGCCCCCGGCATCCCGGTGAACGAAGACGATATAGCTCACGCGCTCGATATGCGCCGCCCGTCGGGAAAGATCTCGACGAAACGCCGCGAGCCCGACGAATTCAGCATCCTGTCCGGAGTCTTCAACGGCAGGACGACCGGAACGCCGCTGTGCATAGTCATAAAGAACGAGAACGCGCAGAGCCGCGATTACGATTACGGTCCCGCGCGCCCCGGCCACGCCGATTACGCCGCGTTTATGAAGTATCACGGCTATGAGGACTACCGCGGAGGCGGTCATTTCTCCGGAAGAGTCACCGCCGGCATCGTCGCGGCGTCCGCGATAGTGCGGACCGCGCTAAAAGCCCGCGGCATACTCGTCGGCACGCATATAAGCCAGCTCTGCAGCGTGCGCGACAGAGGCTTCATAGATTATAAAGAGGATATAGAACTGCTTTACAACAAGCCGTTCCCCACGCTGATGGACGAGGCGGAGGCGCAGATGAGATCGGCGGCTGAGCGCTGCGCCGAGCTCGGCGACAGTGTCGGCGGCGTACTGCAGACGGCGGCGATAGGCATGCCGGCGGGCGTCGGAGAACCGTTTTTCGGCACCGTCGAAGGCGAGCTTTCGCGCGCGATCTTCGCAGTCCCCGGCGTCAAAGGCGTCACGTTCGGGCTCGGCACCGGCTTCGCCGGCGTGTTCGGCTCCGAGGGCAACGACGAGCTGCGGTATGAGGACGGCAGAGTGGAATTTACAAAGAACAACAACGGCGGAGTGAACGGCGGCATCACAAACGGAGCGCCGGTCATATTCAATACGGTGGTAAAACCGACGCCGTCGATATACAAGCCGCAGAACACCGTAGATTTCATAAAGAAAGAAAACATAGTCCACACGGTGCGCGGCAGACACGATCCGATGATAATCCACCGTGCGCGCGCCGTCGTCGACGCGCTGACGGTCATAACGCTCGCCGACCTGCTCACGGTCCGCTACGGCGACGATTATCTCTGCCCGGAGGGAAAATGAGATACGGTCTGATAGGGGAAAAGCTCCCCCACAGCTATTCAAAAACGATACACACGATGCTCGGCAGATATGAGTACGAACTGCTCCCGATGAGCGAGGATGAGATGCGCGCTTTTATGACGGCGGCGGATTTCGACGGCATAAACGTGACGATCCCGTACAAGGAAAAGGTCATCCCGTATCTGTATCATATAGACGAGGGCGCGAAACGGATCGGAGCGGTCAATACCGTCGTCAACCGCGGCGGCAGGCTGTACGGATATAACACCGACTGCTTCGGCGTAAAAGACACGCTGCGCCGCGCGGGATTTGAGATCGCGGGCAGAAAGGTCGCGGTGCTCGGTACGGGCGGCACGTCTAAGACGGCTTCTTACGTCTGCCGGCAACTCGGCGCCGGCGTCGCGTGCGTCAGCCGGACGCCGGACGGCAAAAGCATAGGTTACGGCGAGCTTGAAGCGTACGGACCCGACGTCATCGTCAACGCGACGCCGGTCGGGATGTACCCGCAAACGGGCAGATCGCCCGTTCCGCCCGAGGCGCTGTACGGCGTGTCGGGAGTGTTCGACGTGATATATAACCCCCTTCGCACCTCGCTGATGCTTGACGCACAGGAGAGGGGCATACCCGCGGCCGGAGGGCTGTATATGCTCGTCAGCCAGGCGATGAGAGCGGCGGAGCTGTTCACGGGCGAGCCGGTATCGGACGCGGAGACGGAGCGGATCTATAAAACGCTTCTGTCGCGGACGGAAAACATCGTACTGACGGGGATGCCCGGCAGCGGAAAAACCTCGGTCGGCAGGGCTGTTGCCGAAAAGACGGGCAGAGCGTTTTACGATACGGACGCGCTGATCGCCGAAAAAGCCGGACCCGTGCCGGACTATATAAGAGAGCATGGAGAAGCGGCGTTCCGCGATCTGGAATCCGCAGTCATAGTGGAACTCGTTTTTGACACGCGCGGAGCGGTCATCGCCACGGGCGGCGGAGCGGTGCTGCGACATGAGAACGTGCGGTGCCTGAAAGAGAACGGCAGGATATTCTATCTGCAAAGGGATATAGAAAAGATCGTCCCGGACGGGTCGAGACCCCTGTCGTCGGACAGAGAAGCTCTGCGGCGCAGATATGAGGAGAGAAAAGAGATCTACGAAAAGACCGCCGACGTCAGGATCGACTGCAACGGTACGGTTGCCGAGGCGGCGGACGCGATCGCCGCGATCGTCGGCGCATAAACGGTGAAAATATGAAGATACTTGTTATAAACGGACCGAATCTCAATATGCTCGGCATAAGAGAGCCGGAAATATACGGCAATAAGACTCTGTCGGACCTTACCGCGCTGATCAGCGGTTACTGCGCCGATAAAGGCGTCGACGTGTCGTTTTTCCAGTCAAACCACGAGGGCGAGATCGTCGAGGCGATACAGAAAGCGTATAAGGTCTACGACGGGATAATAATAAACCCGGCAGCGTATACTCATACGAGCGTCGCGATACTCGACGCGCTGAAAGCCGTCGGCATCCGCACCGTGGAGGTGCATATCTCCGACGTCTCGGAGCGCGAGCCGTTCCGTCAGGTCAGCTACGTCGGCCTTTACGCCGAGGCGACGGTAAAAGGTCTGGGATTCGACGGATATCTGAAGGCCGTGGATATACTGCTGTCATGAGAGTGAGCATAGAAAAAGGAAGACCGTCCGGGGTGGCTTCGGCGCCGCCGGCAAAGAGCTTCGCGCACCGCATGCTGATCTGCTCTGCGCTCGCGGACGCGCCCGGCGTCGTGCGCGGCGTATACGGCAGCGAGGACGTGCTCGCCACAGTCGGCTGTCTGCGGCAGCTTTGCGCGGATATAAAACTCGACGGCGACGCCGCGTACGTGACGCCGTCGGCGGGCGAGGGCGGCGATCTGTTCTGCCGTGAAAGCGGCAGCACGCTACGCTTCATGATACCGCTGTGCCTGTGCTCTGGTCGGAAGATAACGCTTCACGGCGCGCCGCGGCTGCTGCAGCGGCCGCTCGGAGTCTACGAGGAGCTTTGCCGCGATCAGGGGCTGATTTTTGAAAAAAGCGGAGATTCCGTCACGGTCTGCGGGCGGCCCGATCTGTCGGATCTGACCGTCGACGGCTCGGTCTCGAGCCAGTTTGTAACCGGGTTGATGCTCGCCGCGCCGACAACGGGCGCCGATTGCCGCATCAGGCTGACGCCGCCCGTCGTCTCGCGGCCGTATATCGAGATAACGCGCAGCGTTATGCAGACGTACGGCGTAAAAACCGTGTGGGAGGACGAAAACACGCTGTTCATCCCCGGCGGTCAGAGCTATAAAGCGTGCGACGCGCAGGTCGAAGGCGACTGGTCGAACGCCGCGTTCCTGTTCGCGCTCGGCATGATCGGCAGCGTCGCCGTGTCGGGGCTCGATCCGGACAGCGTGCAGGGCGACAAAGCCGTCCTCGGACAGCTCGCGCAGCTCAAAAACGGTCACGCAAAGATAGATATAACGGACTGTCCGGATAACGGCCCTGTGCTTATGGCGGTCGCCGCGGCAAATCACGGCGCGACGCTGACCGGCACCTCGCGCCTGCGCGCAAAAGAGAGCGACAGAGGCGAGGCGATGGCTTCGGAGCTGCGTAAATTCGGCGCGGACGTCGAAGTTTTTGAAGACAGGATAGAGATAGCAAGCGGGATAAAAGAGCCGCGGGAAATATTGTGCGGACATAACGACCACCGCGTCGTTATGGCGCTGTCGGTGTTGCTGACGCTCACGGGCGGGCAGATAGACGGCGCGGAAGCGGTAAACAAGAGCTGGCCGGACTTTTTCGAAAGTCTCGCCGCGCTCGGCATCGGAGTCAGAAAATGGAACTGAACAAGAACACGAAAATACTGATAGTCGGCCTCGGTCTGCTCGGCGGAAGCTATGCGAAGGCGCTGACGAAAAAAGGCTTTGAGGTGAGATGCGTCACGCGCTCGCAGTCGTCGGTAGACTACGCGCTGGCGGAGGGGATCATCGCGGGCGGCACTGCGTCGCCGGATCCGGAACTTATCGGCTGGGCGGATCTGCTCGTCTTCGCGCTTTATCCGCATATTTTCATCGAATGGATCGAAAATTACGGCAAATACATAAAAAAAGGCGCGGTGATCACCGACGTGACCGGCGTGAAGCAGTGCGTCGTTTATAAGGTGCAGGATATGCTGCCCGAGGGCGTCGAATTCATCGCCGCACATCCGATGGCGGGGCGCGAGATCTACGGCGTTCAGAACAGCGACGACTCAATTTTCCGCGAAGCGAACTACATCGTAACGCCTACCGAAAAGAACACGCCGGAGGCGATCAGGCTTTGCAAGGATCTCGGACACACGCTCGGCTTCGCGCACGTCGCGGAGCTGACGCCGGAGAAGCACGACGACATGATCGCGTATCTGTCGCAGCTGACGCACTGCATCGCCGTGTCTCTGATGACGTGCAGCGACGTACCGCAGCTTAAGGAATACACGGGCGACTCGTTCCGCGATCTGACGAGGATCGCAAAGATCAACGAGGATATGTGGACGGAGCTGTTTCTGCTCAATAAAAAGCCGCTGATCTCGATGATAGACGAGTTTTCTGGCGAGCTTTACAGACTTAGGACGTATATAGCGGACGACAACGTGGAAAAGCTGAAGGAAATGATGAGGACGTCTACCGAACGCAGAGCCGCGTTCGACAAGACGAAGATGCAGGAGAACTGATATGAATATGATGTTCAAGCGCAAGCTGCCGATCCCGCAGGAGATCAAAGGCATGTACCCGGTGACGGAGGAGCTTGCAAAAATAAAAAAAGAGCGCGACGATCAGATCAAAGCGGTCTTCGACGGCAGGAGCAGTAAATTCCTGCTCGTGATAGGCCCGTGCTCGGCTGATTCCGAGGATCCTGTGCTCGAGTACGTGGAAAGACTCAGAAAGGTGCAGGACAAGGTCGCCGACAAGATAATCATCATCCCGCGGATCTACACGAACAAGCCTCGCACGATAGGCGACGGATATAAAGGAATGCTCCATCAGCCGGACCCCACGAAGGGCTCCGATCTGCTCAAGGGCATAATCGCGATCCGCGAGATCCATATGCGCGCGCTCGAGCTCACCGGCCTGTCGACCGCCGACGAGATGCTGTATACGGAGAACCACAGATATCTGTCCGATCTGCTCAGCTACGTCGCCGTAGGCGCGCGCAGCGTCGAGGATCAGCAGCACCGCCTGACGGCGAGCGGACTCGATATCCCCGTCGGGATGAAAAACCCGACCGGCGGCGACATCTCGGTCATGATGAACTCGATAATCGCGGCTCAGCATCCGCACGCGTTCATCTACCGCGGCTGGGAGGTCGAGAGCACCGGCAACGCGTACGCCCACGCGATTCTGCGCGGCTACGTCAACAAGCACGGCCAGTCGCTGCCGAACTACCACTACGAGGACCTGATCGGCCTGTACGACACGTATATGGAAAAAGGGCTGAAGAACCCGGCGGTCCTGATAGATACGAACCACGCGAATTCAAACAAGGATCATAAGGAGCAGATAAGGATAGCGAACGAGGTCATGCATTCCTGCCGCTGCTCAAAGGATATAAAGAGCATCGTCAAAGGATTGATGATCGAGAGTTATCTCGAGGAGGGCTGCCAGCCCGTCGGCGGAGGAGTCTACGGTAAATCGATAACCGACCCCTGCCTCGGCTGGAAGGACACGGAAACGCTCATCTACGACCTCGCGGATCAGCTCTGAAAAATTGCTGCAAACGGAATAATACCGGCTGAGACGGGGAAGGACCCTTGTTTCAGCCGGTTTTTGTGTAAATACAGGTGTCCCTTGGGGACGAATTGTGCGCCTCGTGCCTCGGCGCCTTTGGGGACTCCCCGCCCCCCTCTCCGTGAACCCCCGCCGCTCTCCAGTTCGCGGCGGGGAACCCCGGCACCGCCCCCAAACCCCCGCCTCCCCCCCACCCTCCGTTGGGGCTTTTTGACAATGGGTCGTCGAAGGCGCCGACCCCTACAGCCGCTTACGCGGGGTGAAATGTTCCGCCGGGGGCGGAACGTGAAATTTGACTGCCGTCAAGTGAAATTTGCCCTGCGGGCAAGTGAAATTCGCCTGCGGCGAGTTTCGGTGTCCCTACGGGACGAATTGTGCGCTTCGCGCATGGGGGTTCCCCCGCCCCCCTATCCACCCCCAAACCCCCGCCTCC
>JAFZRM010000074.1 GCA_017619885.1 Clostridia bacterium
ACGGCGGCGATCCCACGTCCGTGGAATTCTGCCATAAGATAGGACTCACCTACGTGTCCTGCTCACCGTTCAGAGTACCGATAGCCCGTCTCGCCGCCGCCCAGGCCGCAATCAAGGATAAAGCCTGAGTACGCTGCTTAAGGACAGGCGGGTGTGAGGATATCCGGACCGGTACGCCGGTCCGGATCCCCTCGCCGCCGCGGCACTGACGAAACAGAATGCCCGATCTGTGGGATCACCAGAGGTCGGGCAGTTCTTCTTAAAGGTATCAACAGATGATAAAGACATTTTTTAAGCGCGCTCGTTCCCTTTTAAGACGTATCCTTTTGTTTTTCGGTTATTTTCTTTACAGAGTGATTTTTGAATTTGCGTTTGCTCGGGCCTGTAAAAAAGGCGAGTTTTCATATCTGACGAAAGAGGATTTCAAAATCTGGAAACGCTCCCTGTGCGATATGATAAAGGAGTACTGGGTAAAAGGGCATTACGGTTTCGTCCGCAGAAAGATCATATTCTCTTTCTGCAATTCTCATTTTGAAATAATAAGAAAGACCGGTCCGGGCGGCAAGAACGATCCGATAGTCACGCTCTGCGTAAAAAACGACATCAAGCGGCTTCAGATGCTCGTCGGGCATTACAGAGCGCTGGGCGTTAAAAAATTCGCGATCCTCGATAATATCTCGGACGACGGGACGTACGAGTGGATGCTCGATCAGCCGGATATAGATCTTTACCGGTGCGGCAAACCGTATCAGACCAACGTAAAAGAAGGCTGGATCAACCGGCTCATAAGCTATTACGGGTTCGGGCGGTGGTATATCGTAACGGATTCCGACGAACTTGTCGTTTATGAAAACATGGAGACTGAATCGCTTCCGGAGCTGACGAAGAAACTGGAAAGAGCAGGCATAAAGCGACTCAAAGCGATCACTCTTGATACGTACCAGGAATCGCCGCTGTTTAAAGAATCGACAGATATCCGGCGCGATTTCAGATGGATAGATTCAGACAGTTACGTGGAAACGTCCGTCAGGGCGGGCACTTATCGCATCAGACGCTTCATAGGAGGGCCGAGATACAGACTGATGAACTCGAAAATCCCGCTTGACAAGCACCCCCTCGTGTACTGGGAGAAGGGAACGGTCAGCGACGACGCGCATTATCAGTATCCTCACGAATATATCAACGAGGTCCCCTGCTCGATGGGCGTCCTCCATTACAAATTCATAGATACCGATCTTGAAGAATACAGGAAAAGATCGTCAAAAGAATCCGGATTCGTGATCCACGGGTTATTCTACAAACAGTATCTATCGTATTATGCCGGCAAAGAACAAAGCTCGTTCATGTATGACGGCAGCATGGAATTCACTTCATCCGAAACTCTGAAGAAGATCCCGTTTTTCGAGCCGCTGCGCCTTGAATGAAGCCCCCCGGCGACATGAGTCCCGCATCCGCACAAATTGAATCGACCAACCATGCCCAAAAATTCAAAGCCCGACTCTTTCGGTTATCCGATCGAGCCGGGCTTTTTTGATTTTTGTTAGCTACAAATGGGGAGTGTTAATATCGAGTTTTGTTAATTCAGTTTTAATCGCTGAATATAACCTGGTTGCGTTGTATTTCATCACTTTTTCTGCTTATGTCTTCAAGTTGCAATATGATTTCAACCATGAGTTCTTTTTCACTTAAAGCCATAAGCCTTCTACGTTTTTCTTTCCTTTGTTCATCAATCCAATCGAATGAATTATTGAATAATCCCAAAGTTTTATCTCCTCTCTTTTTAATCAGTCATCGTATTCCGGATAATCGGGTGCCCATTCGGGCATAATCAGGTTTTTATGTCTGCGATTTGAATTGTGAATTTGCTGATGCGTCTTGCGATTTGAATTTAACTGGATAGAATGATTGTCGGCATTTGAACGATATGCCTTGTTGTTTGGGTTGTTTTGATTTGCCCAGTTGTCAAGCTGCTCTTTTGTGTGAGTTTTTCCTGATACTTTCTTTCCGTTCATAGTTTCCTCCTTTCTAAACCGAAAAAAATCCACGCGCTTGCATTGTGCGTGGATGACGATTTAATTTATCGCTTTACACGCAACATAACAAGACCGATGAAAGTAAATCGGTTTGTAATGTGGTGTAAAGCAATGAAACAGCAGGGGGACAACTACAGTCAACCAACACAACTGCCTTCTTGATTTCATAATGAGAATTCGCAAGAAATCAATAGTTTCAATGGTCTACTCATTTGTTTGCCAAGTTTCCAAAACTATTTTAGTGTCTAATTCGTACTCTCATTCTACGAATCACTGAAATTTTGGTTTCAATATAACTTGACGATTATATTATAGAGCAAAAATCGCAATTTGTCAATACTTTTATGAAACCAAACGCACATTTTTATTTTTGACTACTTTATGATACAATGAGGCATAAATCATTGATTTGTCGCTTGACAAACGACCGATTATGCTTTACAATGTGATATGATGAAACCGAAACTTAAAAAGGGAGGTTTAACACGTGTACGGAGCGATACTCGGCGATATCATCGGATCGCCTTATGAATTTGACAAGGGAGACAAAACCAGGGATTTCCCTCTTTTCGGCAAAGACTCGAAGTTCACGGACGACACCGTTATGACGGTGGCGGTAGCGGAAGCGCTGATGAATGCGAAAGGGCAGAGCGACGGGCAGATCAAGGCGGAGCTTATCCGTTCCATGAGACAATGGGGCGGGAAATATCCCGGCGCGGGCTACGGCGGGTCGTTCCGCGAATGGCTCAAATCGGACGATCCGAAGCCGTATAACAGTTTCGGCAACGGCTCGGCGATGCGCGTCTCCGCCGCCGGCTGGCTGTATGATACGACGGAAGAGACGAGGCGCGCCGCAAGGCTCACCGCGGAGGTCACGCACAGTCACCGCGAAGGAATAAAAGGCGCGGAAGCGACGGCGAGCGCGATATTCCTTGCAAGAAACGATCATACAAAGGAAGAAATCAAAGAATATATAATCAAAGAATTCCACTACGACCTGTCCCGCACCTGCGACGAGATACGCCCGGCGTATAAGCACGACGAGACGTGCCAGAAGACGGTCCCGGAGGCGATAACGGCTTTCCTTGAGGGCGAGAGCTTCGAGGACGTGATAAGGACGGCGGTTTCGCTCGGCGGCGACTGCGACACGCTCGCCTGCATCGCCGGCAGCATCGCCGAAGCGTTTTACGGCGTCCCCGCCGCGCTTATGACCGAATGCAGGAAGCGCGTCACTGATGATATAAAGGCGGTTATTGACAGATTCGACGCGGCAAGAGGCAGAGCCGGCGGCAACGCCGTGATCGAGTCCGCGATATCCGAGTTCAAAGCCGGCAAAAACGAGAAGAATTTCGCCGCCGTGCTCGAGGCGATAAGAGTCAGGATGCACGAAAAAGGACAGTTTTTCATCCCGTGCCGGGCTCCGCAGGCCGCGGTCGATATGATCGACCCCGGGACCGTCAAGGTCGGGGACACTGTCACCGCGAAAGAGGAGCTTCATTTCAAGCTTGAAACGCTTCATACAAACGACGGCAAAACGTGGCTATGCGCGGTCACCTCGGAGAACGAGATGAACAAATGCAGAAACGAGCATCCGTTATCTTCGATTTGCACGGACATATACGAATTTCTGAAATTCTGCCGAACCGCCAAGGAAGACGGCGTCGTCATCAACCCGTGGGGCGAGTATTTCACGCTGTCCAAAGACGCGATAAAGCTCATTTTCGATTTCGACAAACCGGAGAACAAGATCTATTTTGAGGTCGGGGATATAACGAAGCTGCGCGTCGACGCGATAGTGAACGCCGCGAACCGCACGCTTCTCGGCGGAGGCGGCGTCGACGGCGCGATACACCGCGCGGCGGGCCCCGGACTGCTCGAGGAATGCAGGAAGCTCAACGGATGCGGTACCGGCGAAGCGAAGATAACGGGCGGATACAGGCTGAGCGCGAAATACGTCATCCACACCGTCGGCCCGGTCTACCGTGCGGGCGACGCGAAGTGCCGCGATCAGCTCCGCGACTGCTACTTCAACTCGCTTGAGCTCGCAAAGAAGCACGATATCCATACGATAGCTTTCCCCGCGATCTCGACCGGCGTCTACGGCTACCCTAAGCAGGAAGCCGCAGAGATCGCGCTGAAGACAGTTTCGGGCTGGCTTCACGGCAACCCGGATTACGGGATGGCGGTCGTAATGTGCTGTTACGACGAAGAAATGAAAAAGATATATCAAAGCGCCGTTGACGAACTCTCGGCGGGAAAGGACAAAAAATGAGAACTGTACGCGTAACGGGAAAAGGAAACGTCAGAGTGCATCCCGATATGACAAGGATCACTGTAACGCTGACCGGGGTATACAAGGAATACGCCGAAGCGCTGAAGCGCTCGTCGGAGGATACGGAGAAGATTAAAGATATTCTGTCCGGATTCGGTTTCAAACGGACCGATCTGAAAACGCTTAACTTCAACGTCGATACGGAATATGAGGGATATACGGAAAACGGCGTGTACAAGCAGAGGCTGATCGGGTACAGATACCGCCACACGATGAAAGTCGAGTTCACCTCGGACAACGACCGTCTCGGCAAAGTGCTGTACGCGCTCGCGAACAGCGATCTGGATCCCGAATTCAATATCAGCTACACCGTAAAGGATCAGGAATCGGCTAAAAACGAGCTTCTCGGTAAAGCCGTGGCGGACGCTAAGGAAAAAGCCGCAGTACTCACGCAGGCGGCGGGCGTTGAACTCAAAGATATTCAGACGATCGACTATTCCTGGGGTGAGATCAATATGGAAGTCTGCGCGACGAACAGTATGGCTTTAAGAAAAATCTCAGCTCAAGCCGCAGCGGACAGTTACAGTATGGATATGGAGCCGGACGATATAAAAGTCTCCGATACCGTCACGGTGATCTGGGAGATCGCGTGATCCCCGCGTTTGCCGAAAGCACTTGACCGGCGGGGATTTGTGTGGTATTATTATATCGGCGGAGACGCTTCGGGCGCCGCGGAAAACAGCCGATGTTTGAATTGATATGATTTGTGAGGTCTGATCATGGAGTACGGATACTCGATCCTGATGGGGATCTTTGCGGCGGCGATACTGCTTTACGCCGGACTTATGGCGTTGACAAAGGATTATAACATGCTGCCGCTGCGCGCAAGACAGTCGGTCAAGCCGAAGGATCCGAAAAGATATATGACGCAGCTGTCAAAAGTCGTCGCGCTCGTCGCGGCTTCTCCCGCGCTCAGCGCGCTGACGGGGCTGTGGAACATGATCGCCGCCGTGATCGTCCTGATAGGATCCATGGTACTGTTTATATGGATCGGGACGAAGATCATGAAAGGCGTCGAATAAAAAAAGATAAAGGATATAGATCGTATGAAAAAAGAACTTGACAGAAAAGCGCTTGCGAAGCAGGCTTTTGAAGAATGCTGTTCGGCGGAGACGACGGTGCGTTACGGTATAAAGCGCGTGCGGCCGTTCTGGAACGTCGAGTCGACGCAGTTCATGTACGTTCCGGCTTTCCATTTCACGGCGGTCCGCGATATCCGCCGCTACCGCTACTCGGCGAAGGACGAGAACGGCGTTATCCATTCGTTCGAGTCGGGCGACTGCTGCGCGCTGCTCACGCCGATCTGGGCGGAGCTGCCGGAGGGCGTCGTCGAGCTGACGGTGACGGCGTTAAACGACGACGGATCTGACTACGCCATCGCCGGCGCGCGGACGTTTTTCCGCCTCGCGCCGTTCCCGGAGGACACGCCGCCGGCGGTTTGTCCGTATAAGGAAAGCGCGATAAAAGCGTACCGTTACGCCATGTCCGCGGGCTTCATAAGGCACTGGCTCGAGCACGGCGAGCCCGATCCGTACTACGATCTGAACACGTATCCGTGCAAGATGATCGGCGCGCTCGTCAGCGCGATGATAACGTACGCGAAGATCTGCCCGCAAGACGCCGCGGACACCATGAAGGTCGCCGTCTCCGCTGCGGATTATCTGATAAAGATCACGCCGCGCGGCGACGATCCGCTGGCGGACGTGCCGCCGACGTACTATCTCGATTTCTGCCCCGATCCGCAGAAATACGGGATAATAACTCCGAACTGGCACGCCGCCGTCGGCCATTTCGGAACGACGATGATGATATATCCCGCGCGCGCCGGCCTTATGTATCTTGAACTTGAAAAGGCGACCGGCGACGAAAAGTATCTGCGCGAGGCGATAGGGATAGGAAAATACTTCTTAAAGACCGTCGAGCCTAACGGCAGCTGGTATCTCGTCCGCTCCTGCAAGACGGGCGAGCCGCTGACGGACAACTATATCGCGCCGACCGAGGTCGTCATACCGTTTCTGACGGCGCTTTACGAGCGCACCGGTGACGAATGCTGGCGCAGCCTCTGCGACGGCGCGGTCAGATACGCGTTTGAAACGCAGCTGAAAAGCTACAACTGGGAGGGGCAGTTCGAGGACAGCCCCGTCTCGTCCGATTACGTCAATCTGACGCATTACGCGCCCGTGGCGCTTGCGACTTATCTTGCGAAGCAGGGCGATGAAAAGTCGCTTCAGACCGCGAAAGAGCTAATGCGCTTCGCTGAGGATCAGTTCGTCGTCTGGAAGCGCCCGAACCCCTGGAGACATCCGACGCCCGACGGGAGCACGCCGTACGACACGTCGATCTGGCATACGCCGGCGGCGCTCGAACAGTACGGCTGGTACGTGCCGATAGACGCGTCGACCTCCGATCTCGCGCTCGGCTTCCTCGCGCTGTACAAAGCCGGCTGCGGCGATCTGTATCTCGCGAAGGCGCGCGCCCTGACAGATCAGCTCACGCGCGTCCAGCATGAGGACGGAAAGATCCCGACGCACTGGATGAACACGCCGGGCGCCGAGGCGAATTTCTGGTTCAACTGCATGTTCGCAAGTTGTCATACGCTGTCGGTCATGTCGGAATACGAATGACCGCTGCAGCGCAGCGCATCAAAAGGGGGTATTGCATGAAAAAAGCGGAAATAATCGTGCTCGCCGGCCAGTCGAACGCCGTGGGGTGCTCGTACGTGGAATATCTTGAAAAGCACATCGACGCCGCGCGTATGAACAGGCTGCGAGAGGGCTTCGGCGATATAAAGATCAACTATTATTCGCACGACGTGAAGAGCGAAGGCTTCGTGAAGACGACATTCAACTGCTCCGTCAGCGACGAGGACACGTTCGGTCCCGAGGTCGGGATAGCCGAGGCGCTTCACGAAAAATATCCGGGTAAGGAGTTTTTCATCGTCAAGCTCGCTTTCGGCGGCGTCACGCTGTATAACGATTTCATATCGCCGTCGGGCAACGAAAGACACGACCGCGCCTCGTACGCCGATCAGAAAGAGGACGCGGCGAAAGCCCTGATGGCGGGCGAGACGTTCCGCCCCGGCTGGTGCTGCAACGAGCTTATTAAAATCGTGTCTGAAAGCATCAAAACGCTCGAGGCGCGCGGATATTCTCCCGAAATTAAGGCGTTCTGCTGGATGCAGGGGGAGAGCGACGCCAATATGGAGGCGGCGACGGCGGAGTACGCGCACAACTTTTCTGCGCTGCACGACGACTTCAAAGCCCGCTTCGCCGCGTACGCCGGCGGCTGCGTTTTCGCCGATGCCGGGATCAGCACCGTCTGGGAAAGATACGAAAGGATCAACGAAATAAAGCGCAATTACGCCGCGTCTCACGCGGACTGCCGCTTCATCGACACGATCGCGGAAGGTCTGTCGACGATGAGCGAGCCGTACGATAATCCCGACATAGGCCACTACGACGCGGAAAGTATGCTTATCCTCGGCCGCCTTTTCGCCGAAGCGGTAACGGCAGAATAAACGTCCGTGCAGATCATCGGATACGTAAAAATGCAGACTGTCGTCTGCGTTTTTTCTTTTTTTTGCTAATACTTTTGTTTATGCGGCCTTATTTTTTACATTATTGTGATTTTTATCATTGACAAATTCATTTAAAGAGTTTATAATACAAATAAGGTTTATTAAAGGAGGCCATTATGAAACTAACCGGCGGAGAAATCATCGTAAAGAAGCTAACCGCGGAGGGAGTGCCTTATATCCTCGGTATCCCCGGCCACGGCGTGCTCGGTCTGTTCGACGCTATCAGAAAAGAAGAAAAACAAGGCAATATAAAATACATACAGGTCAAGCACGAGCAGGCGGCGACCGCGATCGCGGACGGATATTTCAGAGTCAAAAAAGAACCGCTCGCCGTTTTCGCGTCGATAGGTCCCGGCACGCTCAACCTCGGCATAGGTCTTGGAACGGCGTACGCCGATTCCACGGCGTTCCTCGCGTTCTGCGGCGATACGCACGTACATATGAGCGGCGTCGGCGTCCTGCAGGAGCTCGAACGTTATAAAGACAGCAATATTTTAAGAAGCCTCGAGCCGCTGTCTAAGCGCGTCTGGCGCGCCGAATCGGCGAGACAACTGTCGCGTATAGTCGGCAACGCCTTCCGTGAGATGACCGGCGGCAGAAAAGGCCCGTGCGTCATATCGCTGCCGATGGACGTCCAGTCCGAATACGCAGAGTACGGCGTGACTCCGTCTTCCGCGGAGCCGTCCTTCAGCCCGTCCGCCGACATAGAGGCGGTCAAGAAAGCGGTCGCGCTGATGAAGACCGCGAAACGCCCCGTGATCCTCGCGGGCGGCGGCGCGATGAACTCGGGCGCGGGCGAGCTTATCGTTAAGCTCGCGGAAAAATGGGGCGCCGGCATCATAACGACGCTCGCGGCAAAGGGCACGGTCGCCGAAACTCATCCGCAGTACTGCTTCCACACCGGCTCCAAGGGCACGATGATAGGGCTCGAGATCGCTTCCAAAGCGGACGTGATACTCGCGCTCGGCACGCGCTTCGCCGACGAGACGACGTGCTCGTACAGAAAAGGCGTCGCATTCAATTTCCCGGATACGAAGCTGATCCAGGTCGACATAGACGCGCACGAGCTGGGCAAAAACTACAAGGCGGATATCGGCATAATTGCAAACGCAAAGGACGCCGCGGAAAAGATACTCGAGAACTTCGGAGATTTCGAGGTCAACAAGGCCTACCTTGAAGAGATAAAGGAACTGCGCAAAAAGTGGTTCGACTACGTTGAAAGCAACAGAAAGGGCGGCACGAGGAAGCTCACGATATCGAAGATGATAGGCGTGATGAATAACGAGCTTCCCGACGATACGATAATCGCCACCTCGTCCGGCAACACGCAGGCGCAGCTGTTCCAGGAATACTGCTACAAGAAACCGGACTGCAACCTCACGACCGGCGGTTTCTCGACCATGGGCTGGGCGTTCCCGGCGGCAATGGGCGCGAAACTCGCGGCGCCGGACCGTCCCGTCGTCGCGCTGGTGGGCGACGGCGACTTCATGATGGTCATGCAGGAGCTGTCCACGATGGCGCAGTACAACATACCGATAATCGTGGTGGTCGCGGACAACAGCGGCTGGATGGCGATAAAGGATCTGCAGATAGACGTTCTCGGAAGCGAAGCCGCGTTCGGCAACGATTTCGAGCAGAACGGCAAAAAGTACGATCCCGACTTCGCCGAGATCGCGTCCGCGTTCCATATCAAATCGTTCAAAGCCGAGAGCAAAGAGGGCTTCAAAGCTGCGCTTAAAGACGCGCTCGAGGTCACGAAGGCCGGCAAGCCCGCGTTCATACACGCCGTGGTGTCGAACGAATATCCGTATTCCGGCGGCAAGGCGTTCGGCTGGTGGGACGTTCCCGTTCCCGCCTACATGGAGGACAAGAGAGCGAACTACGTCGGCGGCATAAGCGAAGAGACCGTCTGAGCCGGTAGAATATTATGGACAGAAAAACAACGATGAAAGCCGCCGCAGAGATACGCAAGCTCTGTATCGAAGAGCTCGCGGCGGCGGGTTACGGCCACATAGGCGGCAGCATGTCGATCTGCGACATACTCGCCGTGCTGTATACGGATATCCTCGATACAGACCCGAAGGATCCAAGACGACCGGACCGTGATTATCTCATCCTGTCGAAAGGCCACTGCGGACCGGCGCTTTACGCGACGCTCGCGTACAAGGGTTATTTCGACGTAGAAGAGCTTAAAACGCTCAACCGCGGCGGCACGTCGCTGCCGAGCCACTGCGACCGGCTGAAGACCCCCGGGATCGACCTGAGCACGGGCTCGCTCGGCCAGGGGCTTTCCCTCGGAGTCGGCGTCGCGATGGGCAAGAAGATACAGGGCGTCGGCGGCAGAGTGTTCGTCATCGTAGGAGACGGCGAGCTCCAGGAGGGCCAGAACTGGGAGGCGGTGCAGTTCATCGCGCACAACAGCATCTCGAATCTGGTGATAATCGTCGACAACAACAAAAGACAGCTCGACGGCTACACAAAGGACATCTGCCGCACGTTCGACTATAAAGCGAAATTCGAATCGTTCGGCATCCACGCCTTCGAGGCAAACGGCCACGACGTGTGCGATATTTACGACAAGCTGACTGCGGCCGCCGGGACCTGTCCCGCCGCCGTGATAATGAACACGGAGAAGGGACACGGCTGCAGCTTTTCCGAGATCCCCGGCTTCAACCACTACATGGTGATAAGCAGGGAAATGGCGGATCAGGCGATAGCCGAGGTCGACCGGAGACTGGAGGCGAGCTTATGAGCAGACTGACTGACGGGATCGCCCTCGATACGAAGGAGATGCGCGCCGCTTACTGCGAGGCGCTTATCAGGGAGGCGAGAAATAACGGTAGAATAATCGTCGTCGACGCTGACGTCAGCCACTCCGTCGGAACGGAACCGTTCTATAAGGAATTTCCCGGACGGAGCATCAACTGCGGCATAATGGAGGCTCACGCCGTCGGCATGAGCGCCGGTATGTCGGAGACCGGGCTCATCCCGTTCTTCCACGCGTTCGGCGTGTTCGCGACGAGACGCGCGTTCGACCAGATATTCCTGTCGTGCGCGTATCAGAAACTGAACGTCAAGATAGTCGGCGCCGATCCCGGCGTCACCGCCGCGACGAACGGCGGCACGCATATGCCGTTTGAAGATATCGGACTGATGCGGCTCATCCCGAATTCCGTGATA
Source organism: Clostridia bacterium (assembly GCA_017619885.1). Classification (GTDB taxonomy): domain Bacteria; phylum Bacillota; class Clostridia; order Oscillospirales; family CAG-272; genus UBA1248. Next base: position 11,123 of record JAFZRM010000074.1, read on the forward strand.
ATCGAGCCGGCTGACGCGGCGATGTACGGTGCGGCAGTATCGTATATGGTGAATAACTACGGCGTCCATTATCTGCGCACCTCGCGCAGGAAGACGATGCGGATATATCCGGACGGCGCGGAATTCGTCATAGGCAAAGCAAATAAACTCGCCGACGGCGGCGACGTCTGCATCATAGCGAGCGGTATAATGGTATACGAGGCGCTTAAAGCCGCGGATATGCTCGCCGATAAAGGCATATACGCAAGAGTTCTCGATATGCACACAATAAAACCGCTTGATACGGCGGCGGTCGAAGCGGCGGCGCGCGAATGCGGCGCGATCGTTACGGCGGAGAACCACAACGTCACGGGCGGACTCGGAGCCGCCGTGTGCGAGGCTCTTGCGGAGACGCTGCCCGTACCGGTCGAGCGCGTGGGAGTTAAGGAATCGTTCGGCGAGGTCGGAGGGCAGGATTATCTGCAGAAGCGCTTCGGCCTTACGGCGGAAGAAATAGTAAAAGCGGCGGAAAAATGCATTTCGCGCAAAAAAATACAGGAGAGTAAAAAATGAGGATCGCACTTATAAACGAAGTCTCGTCAAGAGACAAAAACCCGCTGGTGCTCTCGGCGCTGCAGCAGACGGGAAACGAGATTTTTAACGTCGGCTGTACCGCCGACGAAGGCGCTCTCACCTACATACAGACCGGCCTAATGGCAGGTATCGCGCTGAACTCCGGCGCCGCCGATTTCGTCGTGGGCGGCTGCGGCACCGGTCAGGGCTTTCTGATGTCCGCGATGCAGTATCCCGGCGTTTTCTGCGGACTGATACAGGATTCGCTCGACGCGTGGCTGTTCTCGCAGATCAACGGCGGCAACTGCATTTCCCTCGCGCTCAACAAAGGCTTCGGCTGGGCGGGAGATATCAACTTGAAGTACATTTTCGAAAAACTGTTCCTCGATCCGCCCGGACGCGGATATCCGCTCCACCGCGCGGAAAGTCAGCAGGCTTCGAGAGCCCTGCTTTGCAGCATAAGCACACAGACACATAAGAGCTTTGACGAGATACTGAAAACAGTTGACCGCGGCACGCTTGACGCGGTAATGAATCACAAACCGTTTAAGGAGTTTATTGAAGAATATGGAAAAGCTTAATCTGTTCATCAACAACGAATTCGTACCGTCAAAGACGGCGGATTACTACAAGATCTACGATCCGAGCAGAGGCGAGGTCATCGCCGAAGCGCCGAAATGCACCGCCGACGAGATCGATCTCGCGATAAGATCCGCCGCCGAGGCTTTCGAGAGCTGGCGCAACGTTCCCGTGCTCAAACGCGTCCAGGTGCTGCATAAAGTGAAGCATTATATCGACGAGCATCTTGACGAGCTGACGATGAGCGTCGCGCGCGAGAACGGCAAAGCCTGGGAGGAAGCGAAGGGCGACGTGCTCAAAGCCCGCGAGGCGACCGAGCACGCCATCTCGATGCCGTCGCTTATAATGGGTGAGTCGCTGATGGACGCCTCGAACGGTTACGACACGGTCCTTTACCGTGAATCGCTCGGCGTTTTCCTCGGCATCGCTCCGTGCAATTTCCCCGCCATGATACCCATGGGCTGGATGGTCCCCCTCTGCATCGCCTGCGGCAACACGATGGTGCTAAAGGCGTCGAGCTCCACGCCGATGACGGCGCTGCGCTTCGCCGAGATCTACCGTGAAGCGGGTCTGCCCGCCGGCGTGCTCAACGTCATCACCTGCGGCAGAGACGAGGTCGAGCGCATGATCGCGCACGAGGACGTCAAGGGCGTCACGTTCGTCGGCTCGACGAAGACCGGTCTGTCCGTCTACGAGCGCGCCTCCAAGTACGGCAAACGCGTGCAGACGCTGTGCGAGGCGAAGAACCACGCCCTCGTCATGAGCGACGCGCCGCTGACGAGAGTCGCCGCCGGTATCGTCAACGCATCTTACGGCTGCGCGGGCGAGCGCTGCATGGCGCTGCCGGTCGTCGTCGCCGAGGAGTCGATCGCCGATCAGCTCGTCGCCGAGATCAAGAAACTCGCCGAAAACATCAAGGTCGGCCCCGCTTACGATAAGGAAACGAAGCTCGGCCCCGTGTATTCGGCAAAGCATAAACAACAGATAATCGACCGCATCAACGCCGGCATCGAGGAAGGCGCCGAGCTCGTGCTCGACGGCAGGAACGTAACCGTTCCCGGATATGAGAACGGCTTCTATCTCGGCCCGACGATACTCGATCACGTGACCGAGGACATGAACGTCGGTACCTATGAGATATTCGGCCCGGTGCTCTGTGTCAAGCGCTGCAAGAACTTCGAGGACGGTCTGCGCATGATGAACAAGAACCCGTTCGCGAACGGCTCCGTCATCTACACGCAGAACGGCTATTTCGCGAGAGAATTCGCGAAGCGCACGCACGGCGGCATGGTCGGCGTCAACGTCGGCATCCCGGTGCCGGTCGGCGTGTTCCCGTTCAGCGGACATAAGAAATCGTTCTTCGGAGCGCTTCACACGCTCGGCAAGGACGCGGTCAAATTCTACACAGATTCCAAATGCGTCACCACGCACTGGTTCACCGAGGAAGAGAAGACCGACACCGCCGTCAGCACCTGGGACGGCACGACGAACAACTGATAAAACCGCTTTAACACTACCGATACAGTTTCCCTGGAGGTTTTGATGAAAAGAATACTGGCTTTGATGCTGATCATTATAATGACGGCGTCCTGTATCGCCGGATGCTCGGGCGAGGTACCCGAGGAAACGACGGGCCCCGCGGTCACCGAAACGACGGCGGATGAGACGACTCAGCCCGTTACCGAGCCGGTGACGACAGAAGAGGAGACGACACAGGAACCCGAGACGGAACCCGTCACGTTCGAAGAATTCGTGATAACGCCCGACGAGGAAGCGGAGCTTGCCGTCGCGCTGATGTTCGGCGACCTGATGGTCCTGCAGCATGACGCCGTGATAACCGTATGGGGCACCTCGAACAAGGAAGGCGCTAAGATCCGCGGCATGTTCATGGACGACGAGGCGCGCGGCGAGGTCGTCGACGGCAAATGGGAGATCAAATTCTCGCCGAAGCCCGTCACGAAAGAACCTCAGACGATGACGATCGACGACAGCTGCGGCAACACCGTTACGTTTTCCGACGTGCTCGTCGGCGACGTGTGGCTGATCGGCGGTCAGTCTAACGCCGAGGCTACCGGCAACGACATCCCACAGGCGTATAAGGACGTGGATCCGAATGAAGACAGGCTCCTGCGGATACTGCATCAGGGCGCGGACGACGTGCTGAACCGCCGGGCCGAGGCGAAGAAGCCGCGCGAAGACCTGATCAATCCGAGACGCCAGTGGACAAAAGAGACGAAGAAGGCCGCCGCGAACTCGACGCTTCTCGGAGTCTTCTTAGGCGAGCGGCTCGCTGACGAGACCGGCATCCCGATAGGGATAATCTGCATCGCGGCAAACGGCGCGAAGCTGTGCGAGCTCATGCCGTCCGAAATGTGCAAGGAATTCAAATACACGGTGGGCGGCGGAGTCGGCGTTGCCGAGTTTTACAACGGTCTGATACATCCGTTCCTGCGGATAAAATTCAAGGGTATGGTGTTCTTCCAGGGCGAAAGCGAGGGCTTTACCGGCTCCAACCCGACGCCGAAGAAATACGACCGCGACCTGAAGGCGTACTTCACCGAGCTGCGCAGCAGATGGGGATTCGACTTCCCGGTCTACAACGTACAGCTGTCCGACTATACGATCCAGTCCGCGGCGGGCAGCGCGAATACCGGCTACGTCAGAGCGCAGCAGTATAACGCCTACCTCAACATGGAAAACACGAGGATAATCCCCTCGTACGATCTCGGCGGCGACGACAAAGACCCGAACTACATGCACTCTCCGAAGAAAAAGGCGCTCGGCGACAGAATCGCGAACCTCGTGCTCGCCGATCTGTACGGCATAGGCTCGGCGGACGACGCGCTGGCGCCCGAGCCGGTCGAGATAAAGCTGTCCGACGATAAAACGTACGCGACGGTCAGGTTCAAGAACGTCGGCGAAGGGCTCGTATCGAAGGGCGGCGAAGGAAAATTCAACGGTTTCGAGGCCGGCAAGATCACCAAACTCACGGCGGTCGAGGCTGAGATCATCTCGAAGGACACCGTCAAAGTCTATCTGCCGTCAGGAAGTCTGACCGGCATCGCGTACGCCTGCGCGCCTCACGTCGCGGCAAACGACGTACAGCTCTATAATTCCAACGGACTGCCGGCCGTCGCGTTCTATATGTATCTCGACTGACGCGCCGGGACCGGTTATTAAATATGCAGAGGTTATTTATGAAAAGATTACTGACGTCAGCCGTCGCCGCGCTGCTGCTTCTGTCGATCGTCTCCTGCGATACGAAGGTACCGCCGGAAACGACGGACAGCACGACCGCGGACGTGACGGGTACGGAAACAGAAAAGGAGACGGACACAGTGACTGATATCGTAACGGAAGAGGTGATCGTGGACGAAGACCCCGTTTTCTATGAAAAAACGGACCGCGATCCCATAGATCCCGTAAGCGCGGATCTGTCGTCAACGGACTGGAACAAAACGATCGTAAACGCCAACGCGTCCGCAGACGTCGTGTCCGGTCTGTTCGTCGATCCCGGAAGAAAAATGTTCCGTATAATCAACGGAACTTCGTCCCTCGTCTACAATCTCACGGAAGAGGGGAACAAACAGGTAAAAGGTCTTTACAATTCCGACGGCAAGGCGTACTTTACCGATACGATGGACGTTTACGTGATAAACTCGGCGGGCGAGGAATTCAGCGCCGCTCATTCGCTGTCCAACGGCAGGATGAACAGCAACCGTCTGGGTTACTATTATTACGATTTCCGCTTCCGCGATCAGACGTTCATCAAAGCGGACGACAACGTAAACGAAGAAATATACGACATGCTGAAAGAAACGGGCAGATGGTCCGGCAACGACGTCAACAAGATCAAAAAAGTCGACGGAACGATCTCGTATAACGTCACCGGCGCGCTCGACCCGTACATATATTCTTCGGTAAACTACTCCGCAGACAAATTCAACGCCGTGAAGCTGACGATAAAAACGGAGTATTCTTCCTCCGTGTACTTTTATCTGATAGCCGGCTCGAAGAAGGAATATAACCAGGATCAGTCGCTCGGCGTCAGGCTTATCGCCGGTCAGTGGACGACCCTGATCATACCGTTATCGGGCGTACCGGATTATACCGGCACGGTCAAGGGCTTCCGCGTCGACTGCGGATACCAGAGCGGCGAGACGATCGAAATAGCGGAGCTGAAGGCGATAAGCGTCGGGGAAGCGACGGTCCCGCTTGCGATGGAACACGTCTTCCATACGTATCCGGACAAGATGCACGAGGTCGTGCGCGCAGTCGCCACCGACGATTACAAGGACGGCGGCAGGCTCGAGACGAGAGTCGTCATACCGCAGGACACGGTAAGAAAATTCGTGCTGAAAAACAAGGACGGCGAGGTCTCGTCTCTTGACGGCTTCGATTTTTCGAGTACCGAATACGTCGCCTTCGATATCAAGGGCGTCGGCGTCTACGGCATAATCATGCCGTCGCTTGACAAAAACGGATACATAAAAGTTGAATCAAAAGACGGTAATTACGTTATAACCCGCGGCATCGAGATCACGGGCACCGTCAAAAAGAGCGGCGACGTGCTCTTCGGGCACAGGATATATACGTCGTCTTCGCATCAGTTCAACGATCTGAGAAAAGAAGCGTATATAGAGAGGAATCCGCTCACCGACGTTTATATAGCCAAAGAGGCGGACGACGCGAAATACGAGGGCTACGACGCGCTTGCCGGCTGCTACAGCTTCACGGTCAAGGCGATCGAGTTCTCTCCCGCCAAATACCAGTATCCGAACAAGCATTTCAACGTTAACGCGTTTTTCCGCGGCGACGGAGTGGTCGACAGGAACGTCTATATAAGGACCGCCGAGAACGCGAAGACGAGAAGGGGCAGACTGGAATGCGCCGCCATCCTCGACCAGGACGGCGTGATGCTCCCGATCCCGCTCGAGGTCGGCAAGAACTTCGACGGCGAAAACGAGGAACCGGTCTACTTCCCGGAAAAAGCGACGGGCCAGGCGGCTTACGGCGAGGTCTACGCCCCGATCACGGTCGGCAAGGACGAGTGCAAGCGCTTCACGATGCTGCATCTGTATCAGAACTGGGGCAATTATCCGCTGAAACAGCTCTCGTTCATCGCTTTCCATATCCCGTATTATCATCTTTCCGTCGGCGTGACGGAGACGAACTGCATAACTCCGTATTACGTTTACGGCAAGGACGGCTTCGTGCTTCCGGACTTCCGGAGCAATTCCGCGCCGCTCTGGGATTACGGCAGAGGCACTCAGCACACGAGCATGGGAAGAAACTACTTCTTACAGTATAAGGACGCCGAGGGCAACCACTACAAGACCGAGTATCAGTTCTCGGATATCGCCTCCTCAGGTCCTGTCTACGCCGACGTAAAGACCGGATATCTGTCCGACGACGGCAAGATCAAAGCGACGTACAGGCACCTGGAAATGGCGCAGATGGACGAGAACAGGACGTATTACAACATAAGGCTCGAAGTGCTTGACGACGTGAGCTTCAAGGACTTCAAAAACGATTTCTCGTTCTTTACGACCGACAGCCGCGACATCACGTACGCAAAAGTCGGATATCTCGATAAAGACGGAAACATGGTCATCGAGAACGTGAAGGATACCGACAGGGTAGTCACGCTCGGAAAAGAATTCCCGTATTACGATTATTTCGGCGGAAGCGAGACAGACAGCGTCAACTTCGGACTTATCGTTAGAAAAGCAGATATAACGATAGGCGGCAAGAAGTTCGACGGGAACTTCGTTTTCCACGATAAATACGACGGATCGCTCAACGTCGGCTCGCTCTCGCTCGATCTCGGCGAGGTCACGCTCAAAAAGGGCGACGTCCTGGATCTTGAAATAATCCTGCTCCCGTGGGGCTATTCCACGAGCAAGAACGACGACAACGTCAGAAACGTCCGCGAGGACAGCTGCATCGATCCGTACAGGATCACGATGATCGAAGGCGAAGCGTACAGCGATATCTTCATCCCGTCGGTCCGCGCAAAGAACAACACCGCGACGTTCAAGATCAGCGGCGGCAGAGGCACCGCGGCGGTCAGAGTCTACGGCTTCGACAGCTACGGGACGCCCGCGGTCACGTTCAAGGCTGACGGCGCCGATACCGACATCAAACTCGCCGGCGTCAACGGCTACGACGGATATCAGGTCTTCTACGACGAAGACGGCACGTACTCGTTCTCGTTCAACGTCGACATGGACAAGGCGAACGAATACGAGATCACGGTAAAACAGTAAACGGCGCATATGCCGCATACGGCCCCGGCGGGACGGCTCCGCCGGGGCTGACTTGATAATGCGCGCATATATTTGCCGTATGCACTTGATTTTTGCCGCAGAATATGATACAATAACACAAATATCACCGCGGCGCGAGGCGTCGTCGCCGGCGCGCGGAAAAGAGGGTCGCTTATGTACAGGATCGCAAGCAAGAAAAAACTGAACCCAACCGTCACGCAGATGGAGATAGAAGCCCCGCTCGTCGCCGCAAAGGCGAAGCCGGGCCAGTTCATAATCCTGCGCGTGAACGGGGACGGCGAGCGCATACCGCTGACCGTCGCCGGCACGGACATACAGAGGGGAACGGTCAAGATAATATTCCAGATAGTCGGCGCCACGACCGAGCTGCTGAACCATAAAGAGGAAGGCGAATACATACAGGATTTCGCCGGTCCTCTCGGCACCCCGACGCATACCGAAGGCATAAAAAAGGTCTGCATCGTGGGCGGCGGCGTCGGCTGTGCGATCGCGATGCCCGTGGCGGAGGAGTTCCACCGCCTCGGCGCCGAGGTTACGAGCATAATCGGCTTCAGAAACAAAGATCTGCTGATACTCGAGGACGAGTTCAGAGCCTGCTCGGATAAGCTCATCGTCATGACCGACGACGGCTCCTACGCGCGCCGAGGCAACGTCACCGTGCCGCTGAAGGAGATGCTCGAGGCGGGGCAGAGATTCGATATGATAATCACGATCGGTCCGCTTATCATGATGAAATTCGTCGTCGCGGCGGCAAAGCCTTTCGGCGTACCGGTCACGGTCTCGATGAATCCGATAATGATCGACGGCACCGGGATGTGCGGCGGCTGCCGCGTCACGCTCGTCCGCGACGGTCAGCGCATTACGGAATTCGCGTGCGTCGACGGTCCCGATTTCAACGGCTACGAGATAGATTTCGACGAGGCGATGTCCCGCGGGCGCATATATATACAGCACGAGAGAAAAGCGCACGAAAAAGTCTGCGGACTCTTCAAGGGGGTGCGGTGAAATGGCGAAACTTAACATGAGACCCGACAAGAACCCGATGCCGACGCAGGATCCGGCGGTAAGGGCGCATAACTTCGACGAGGTCGCGCAGGGTTATTCCGAGGAAGCGGCGCTCGACGAGGCGGCAAGATGTCTCAACTGCAAGAACATGCCGTGCGTCTCGGGCTGTCCCGTCAACGTGCGCATCCCGGCGTTTATCGAAAAGATCAGGGAAAAGGACTACGAGGGCGCGTACCGCGTCATAACGGAATCGTCGTCGCTGCCCGCCGTCTGCGGCAGAGTCTGCCCGCAGGAGACGCAGTGCGAGATGCAGTGCATGCGCGGCAAAAAAGGCGAGCCCGTCGGCATAGGACGGCTCGAGCGGTTCGTCGCGGACCACCATAACAACAGCGACGCGGGCGAAACAGTCCGTCCCGAACCGAACGGTCACAGAGTCGCCGTCATCGGCTCCGGCCCGTCCGGGCTGACGTGCGCCGGAGACCTCGCCAAAAAAGGCTACGCCGTCACGGTGTTCGAGGCCCTTCATACCGCCGGCGGCGTGCTCGTCTATGGCATACCGGAATTCCGTCTGCCGAAGGCGATCGTCGCAAAAGAGGTCGAAACGCTGAAAAAACTCGGCGTCGATATTCAGACTAACGTTATAATAGGCAAGACGCTGACGGTCGACGAGCTTTTCGAGTCGGGTTACGAGGCGGTCTTCATCGGCACCGGCGCCGGCCTGCCGAATTTCATGAACATACCCGGCGAGGGATACAACGGAGTCTATTCCGCAAACGAATTCCTCACCCGCAGCAATCTTATGAAAGCGTATCTGACCGATCCCGTGACGCCGATCATGAAGGGCGGCAGCGTCGCCGTCGTAGGCGGCGGAAACGTCGCGATGGACGCCGCCAGAACGGCGCTCCGGCTCGGCGCGGATAAGGTGTATATCATATACCGCCGCTCGCTCGAGGAGCTGCCCGCGAGGCGCGAGGAGGTCGAGCACGCGGAGGAGGAGGGTATAGAATTCCACCTGCTCTGCAGCCCGACGGAGATCATCGGGTATAAGAACCCGGACGATCCGCGCGATCCGAAAAACGGCTTCGTAACGGGCATACGCTGTATCAGGATGGAGCTCGGTGAGCCCGACGCGAGCGGCAGGAGAAGACCCGTGCCGGTCGAGGGCAGCGAATTCGAGCTGCCGGTCGACACCGTCGTCATGGCGATAGGCACGAGCCCGAACCCGCTGATCAAATCGACCACACAGGGCCTCGAGGTCAACCGCCGCGGCGGCATAATCATAAACGAAGAAGGACTGACTACGAGAAAGAACGTTTACGCCGGAGGCGACGCCGTCACCGGCGCGGCGACGGTCATATCCGCGATGGGCGCCGGTAAGGTCGCCGCCGCGGCGATAGACCGCGCACTTTCCGGTCAGTGATGATATACGTATCAGCAGCGATCGCCGCCGTGCTGATATTCGTCATACCGGCGTGCATATATTTCGCGGCGTTTTACAGGATCAATCGCGGCGACGTAACTTATAAAGTGCTGTCAGGACCAGATTATGACGAGTATCATGACGATATGATCGCTCTGATCGATTCGGCGGTGAAGATCCCGTACGATCCGGTGTATATCAGATCGTACGACGGTCTGCGCCTGTTCGGCAGGCTTTACATGCAGTCGCCCGACGCGCCGTATCATATACAGTTCAACGGCTACAAGGGCAACGGCGTGCGCGATTTCAGCGGCGGACTGCAGCTCGCTCTGCGCTCCGGCGGCAACGTACTGCTCGTGGATCAGCGCGCTCACGGTGCCTCGGACGGCAAAACGATCACGTTCGGCGTCCGCGAGCGACGCGACGTCGTAAGCTGGGCGCGGTATGTCGCGGAGCGAGCCGGAGATGATGCGGTCATATATCTTGAAGGCGTTTCAATGGGTGCGGCGACCGTGCTTATGGCGTCGGAGCTCGATCTGCCGGCAAACGTCGCCGGCATAGTCGCCGACTGTCCGTACAGCTCGCCGTTCGGCATCGGTTCAAAAGTCGCGGACGGCATCATAAAGATAAAATACGTATCGTATCCGTTTATCGTGCTCGGCGCGCTGATATACGGTCACTTCAATATATTCGCGTCGTCGCCCGAGCGCGCGGTGCGAAGCGCAAAGGTGCCGGTGCTGCTGATCCACGGCTCCGCTGACAACTACGTCCCGATCGAAATGAGCCGGAAGATACGCGACGAGAATCCGTCCGCGGTCACGCTTGTCGAGGTGGAAGGCGCGCCGCACGGCCTGTCTTACGTCAAGGATCTGCAAAAATACGAAAACGCGTTTTATGATTTTCTGCAGAAAACCGGCGGGGAGGCGCGGAAATGAGGCTTTTTATCGCCGCGCAGACCGGCGCGGAGCTTAAAGAAGAGCTGCTTTTCATCCAGAAGAAAATGAAACAGAGCGGCGTCGGCGGCAACTATACCGCAGAGAAGAATCTTCATCTGACGCTCGCGTTCATCGGCGAGTACCCAGAACCGTCGGCGGTGCTCTCGGCTATGAGATCGGCGTCTTTTCCCGTGTCGTCTGTTGCGCTTTGCGGGATCGGGTCGTTCGACGATCTGTATTTCGCGCGTCTTGAAGCGGATGAAGCGCTTTACAACGCCGTGTCGCGGCTGCGCGGGACGCTTCAGAAAAACGGGATACCGTTTGACCGCAAACGTTTCACGCCGCATATAACGCTGATCCGCCGCGCACGCGGCGTGACCGAGCTTCCCGCGGTGAAAAGGGTAGGATGCAGGATCGACCGTATCACGCTTTTCAGATCTGACCGCACCGATCACGGTATGATCTATACCGCGCTCGGCTCATGCGATTGCAGATGAACAAACAGTGTTTTTATTGACATTACGCCGCATTTGTGATATAATGACGGCGTAATAAAACTTTTCGGGAATTTATGAAAAAGGTCATCGGGTTTTTCAAAAAAGAGCTGATGCTCGTCGTGTCGCTTGCGGCGGCGGTCGTGTCGCTGTTCATAACGAAACCGTCTGCGGCGCTGCTTAAAGACATAGACTGGCGCACGCTCGGCATACTTCTGATGATGCTCTGCGTGCTCGAGGGCTTCAAGCAGGAATCCATACTTTCACCGCTCGTCGCGCTCGGCGCCCGCCTGCGGCGCATGAGCACGCTCACGCTTTTCCTCGTCTTCGGCGTATTCTTCTCGTCGATGTTCGTGACGAACGACGTCTCGCTGATCATCTTCGTGCCGATAACGATACTGATCTTCCGCCGAGGGAATAAAGAAAAATATATCCTGCCCGTGCTGACGCTCGAAAACATCGCCGCGATCCGCGGCTCGCTTCTGATGCCGTTCGGCTCGCCGCAGAACATTTTCCTGTTCGGTCAGGCGGACGTCAGCGCCGGCCATTTCATGCTCCATATGCTGCCGCTGTGCGCGATGTCCGCGGTCCTGCTCGTCGTGTTCATACTGATACTTTACCGCAAAGACCCGTCGGAGGCGATAGAACCCGCCGAGACGGAGCGCCCGTCAAAGGAGAACGCGCCGCGCCGCGCCGCGTACCTTATCGCGTTTGCCGCGGTCGTGTACACCGTCGTTTCGCGCACGCGGTACTGGTATGTGATCCTGTTCGCCGTGCTCACCGCGGTCGCGATAACCGATATAAAGATATTCAAAAAAGTCGATCTCGTTCTTCTGCTGACGTTTCTGTGCTTTTTCATCTTCTCGTCGTCTGTCACGGCGAATGAAAAGATCGCGGCATTTCTCGGCCGCGCGGTCGCGGGCAGGGAATACTGGTGGTCGATCGGGCTGAGCCAGCTCATCTCGAACGTGCCGTCGACGATAGTGCTGTACCCGTTCTCAAAGAATTTCGCCGCTCTGATCTACGGCGCGGACACGGCGGGACTCTGTTCGCTGATCGGCTCGCTCGCGTCCGTCATAAACTACCGCATATACGTCCGCGAGTACCCGGGACAGGGCCTGAAGTTCATAAAAGTCTTCACGCTGATAAGCTGGGCGTTCTTTTTGCTCGTCGTCATACCCGGGCTGCTGCTCAGCCGCTGGCCGTTCTTCTGATAACGGCGTTACCGGAGATGTGATATGATATGAGACCTGTAAAAATACTTTTCGTCTGCCACGGCAACATCTGCCGCAGTCCTACCGCGGAATTTCTCATGGCGGATATGATAAAAAAAGCCGGGCTTTGCGGGATGATATCCGTGTCGTCCGCGGCGACGAGCACGGAAGAACTCGGCGACCCGGTTTATCCGCCGGCAAAACGGATGCTTGCCGAACACGGCATAAGCTGCGCCGGAAAGACGGCGCGGCAGATGACGCGCGCGGACTACGATAAATACGATCTGCTGATCGGAATGGATCAGGCGAATATCAAGAATATGAAGCGCATCGCCCGCGGCGACGACGGCGGCAAGATGCACTTGCTGCTCGAATACGCCGGGGAGACGCGCGGCGTCGCGGATCCGTGGTATACCGGCGATTTTAACGCGGCGTGGAACGATATAGAGCGCGGATGCCGCGCACTGCTTCAAAAACTCATAAACGATTCTGATGTGAGGGCGAAATGAAAACGGAAAAATTATATCCTGTGTGTAAAAACTATATCTGGGGCGGCGATAAGCTCGTAAAGGAGTACGGAAAAACGTCGGATCTGCCGTGCGCGGAGAGCTGGGAGCTGTCGTTTCATCCGGACGGTCTCACGAAGCTGTCCGACGGCAGAACGCTTTCCGAGGCGGCGACGCCAGATGATCTCGGAGCGAACTGCGCCTCATTCGCAGGTGTTCCGCTTATGGTCAAGCTGATCGACGCAAACGCCGATCTTTCGGTGCAGGTGCACCCGACGGACGCTTACGCCGGCGCGCGCGGTCTCGGATTCGGCAAGACCGAGATGTGGTACGTCGTCGATGCGGCGCCCGGAGCCTGTCTGTACGTCGGGCTGAGGGAGCCGGCCGATCCGGCGCGTATACGCGCCTCGGCGCTCGACGGCACGCTCACGTCGCTTCTCAACCGCGTCGAGGTGCACGCCGGCGACGCTTACCTGATCCCCGCGGGGACGGTGCACGCCATCGGCGCCGGCTGCGTGATCTGCGAGATACAGCAGAACAGCAATATCACGTACCGGCTGTACGATCACGGCAGGATCGGCCCGGACGGCAAGCCGCGTCAGCTCCATATAGACGACGCGCTCGCGGTCGCCGACACCGGCGCTTACCGCGCGAGACGGCCTTCGGCGCAGACCGCGGACGGGGCGCTGCTGTTCGCGAATAAATACTTCACCGCGTCGCGCCTGATTGTGAGCGGGACCCGTACGTTCACGGCGGACAAAGGCTCTTTCCGTTGCGTCACTTGCGTTTGCGGCGCCGGCGTGATAGACGGTACCGGATGCCGCGCCGGAGATTCGTTCTTCATCCCCGCGGACGGATTGACGCATACGTACGAAGGCGATATGACGCTGATCGTATCCGCAAACAGAAAATACGCCGTAGGCATCGACCTCGGCGGGACGTTCATAAAGGGCGGGATCGCCGACGACCTCGGCAACGTCATAGCGAAGGGCAAAGTCCCGACGGGCTCGGGCGACGACGCCGACGCCGTGGCGGCGAGGATCGCGGGCCTTTGCGCGGATCTGCTGTCGGACGCGTGCATGACTGCGGACGACGTCGCAGGCGTCGGCATCGGAGTGCCGGGGATGATCGATACCGTGCGCGGTGAAGTCGTGTATTCGAATAACCTCGGCTGGTCGCATTTCCCGATAAAAAACGAAGTACAGCGCCTGACCGGACTGCCGGTCCGTATCTGCAACGACGCGAACGTCGCCGCGCTCGGCGAGGCGAAATTCGGCGCCGGCGCCGGTATGGAAAACGTCGTGATGTTCACGCTCGGCACCGGAGTCGGCGGAGGCCTGATACTGAACGGTAAGCTGTACGAGGGTAACGGCGGCGCCGGCGCGGAGCTCGGACACATGGCGATCGTTCTGGGCGGCGAGCGCTGCACCTGCGGCCGCCGCGGGTGCCTCGAAGCGTACGCTTCGGCGACGGCGTTGATACGCGATACGAAACGCGCGAGAAAAGAACACCCGGAAAGCCTGATGAGCACTCAGAGCGAGATAAACGGCACGACGGCGTTCCGGCTGAAGGATCAGGACCCGTACGCCGCGGAGGTGGTGGAGAATTATATCTCGTATCTCGCCGCCGGAGTTATCGATATCGCAAACGTCTTCCGCCCGCAGGCGGTGATAATCGGCGGCGGCATCGGCGCCGAAAAAGAAAACCTGACCATGCCGCTGCAGGAAAAACTCGACCGCGATCTGTTCGGCGGAAAACTAGGCCCCGCGGTCCCCGTCATCCCCGCCGCGCTCGGAAATACAGCCGGAACGCTCGGCGCCGCCGCGCTCTGGTTCTGAAAAAATATTGAAAATTATGCCGGCAGGTTACCAATTTCCTGAAACGATGTGTTATAATACAAAAAAGTGTTCAGGTAAAGGAGGGATGTATATGGGATTAGGCAAATTGTTAGGTATTGCTGCAGGAGCGGCAGCGGCCGGTATTGGTGCTGTGGTGGTCAAAGCTTTAAAGAATAATCATGAAGAAGAGCAAGAACGCTTAGAAATGGAATACGATGAGCAATTGCATCGACAGTCAATTGAACAGCAAAAATTGTCAATTGAACAGCAAAAATTGTCAGAGGAAATCAAACAGCGTGAGCATCAAAGATGGCTTGAAAGCGCTCCCAAAAAACCTATTTATAAATCCGTTTCTATGATATGCCCGAGATGTATGGGGCATTGTGAGATCGATCAGGAAAAGGATCAGTTGGTATGTCCCTATTGTGATTATACAATGCACTTGACTGTGGATCATTATGAAATCGATAGAGAAAAATTAGAAGCGCAGGAAAAAGCAGCTGAAGAGCAGAGAATACAACGCGAAAAAAAGCGTAACAGTTTAATAATACATTTGTCTCTTATCGGTATTCTTTGTGTTGCTCTTACACTTGCAATAGTTTACAGATCTTTTTTAGGTATTTATCTTTGTATTCTTCTTATTTCGCTTCTCTTGATGCATTTATATCCAAAAATGGAATTTTTGCTATGGGGTGTTCTTCTTCCACTTCCATTGTCAACTGTTTTATTATCAAGTAAAAAAATAAACGAAAAGCTTGGCAGAAAAAAGACTATTTTACTTGTGATAGGTATATGGTTAGTTTTCATAGGCATTATTGCAAGTATGCTGTTTATTGACATACATCATTTTAAGCAGTAAAATAGGTGATTTTTTAGAAAAAACAAAACACAGGGAAAGCGCGAAATTATGCTGGCAATTTATTGGATTATATATTTTATTATAATATTATTATAAAAGATATAATTAAAATCTATATAATAAAAGGAGTTCGAAAAAATGAAAAAGAATGGAATAAGAATTATAGCAATGGTAGTCTCAATTGTTTTTATTTGTTTGAATACTACATCGTGCTTTGAATTTTTAGATGAGTATCTTTCGACACTTGAGATTGAATCAGATACTGAAAAACAGAACACGCAAGTAAATGAAGACACGACAGCTTTTCAAAATGAAACCGATGGTTCAAATGTCGTAAACATTCATGTTGATGTTGAACAGAATCTTATTTTTAGCAAATATGATGTTGACGTATTTCTTGACACTTTTCAAAAAAAGGTTATGACAGTAACCCATGGTAAGAGCAATGAAATTAGCTTAAAACTGAGTAACGGTACATATAAAATCTGTTTTAGAAGTGCAAAGAAAAATGAGGTCGTTTCAAATGTTAATATTGATGTTACTTGTAACATCGATGCATACTACAGTGTGCATTGCGAAAGTGATAGATTGGTTGTCAAACCTTATAAATACGATATAAAGAGAGACTTAGAAAGCAATGAAATAAGAATTGATTTTAATCAATCAGATCTTGTAAGCAGCGACATTTCAGACGTTTTGTCAAAATTAAAGAAAATGGGATGTACAAATATTGTAGTATCAGAGAAAAAAGACGTTGAAGAAACATCGTATTCATATCATAAAGTAATTAGTATAACAATAGATAAAAGAACTGATTATGCAGACGGATCAATAATAAAAAAAGACGCGAAAATTGAGATCGTTTACCATGAGAGCAAACCGGCAGAAGTAACTACAAGCAGGGCAACTACTACAACAACTGAAGAGAAAGGCTCGCCGGCTTCATATCATTCCTCAAATGATAGGGACGTTGCCAAGCAAGGCAATTCCGGGATTTTTGCGTATCGAAACAAAGGCACTTCGTATTATATATATTATGTAATCGATTTTGATAACGGATATGTATATCGCTTTTTAAGTAACGAAGAAACTGCTGAAAAAGTTAAGATTATTTCCGGAGATTTAAACTCATATGTTTTAGTTAGGTATAAAAGCGGCAATGAAGTTTGGGAAAACGCTTTGCATTTCAAATATAAAAACAAACCTGAGACCCTAATTTTACAGGATGACGATAGATTTGACTGGACATTTAACTCGTATAGTGTCATCGACGCAGTTAAAATACTGAATACAAAGAAAATTTACGATTATTCAGCGAAATAGTAAGGTGAAGAATCACATAACATGATCCTATCTGATCTAATTAAACGCAAGGAAACTTGCGTTTTATTATTGACAAGTCGTCATAAATGAAGTAAAATGTAAAAAAGATTCGGAGCTATGATATGAGAGTTTTGTTTATCGGCAACA
Organism: Clostridia bacterium; assembly: GCA_017619885.1. Lineage (GTDB taxonomy): Bacteria > Bacillota > Clostridia > Oscillospirales > CAG-272 > UBA1248. The sequence goes on from JAFZRM010000074.1 coordinate 28,285, forward strand.
GTTATACGTATTTCAACGATATGCCAAAGATGTTCGTGCGGGAGTGCGAGAGGAGAGGGGCGGTATGCTCGGCGGACAGCGTGACAGCGGGCGGTTATACCCTCGCGCACTTCGTCTCGAACGACAACGAATACGGCGTAAAAGCGAAGGAGCTTCTTCGCGGGCAGCGGTATGATTACGTCGTCCTGCAGGAGCAGAGCGTTCGCCCGGCGAGCAACCCGGAGACGTTTCTCGGCTCCGTGCGCTCGCTCATCCCGCTGATATGCGACAACGGCGCAACGCCGGTCATGTATGAGACGTGGGGCCGCGCGGACGGATCGGAGGTACTGAACGCTCACGGCTGGGATCACGAGACGATGCAGGACAGGCTGACCGCCGCGTATGAAGCCGCCGCCGCGGAGCACGGCGCGGTGCTCGTGCGCGCGGGAGAACGCTTCCACGAGGCGTACAGGCGTGGCGAGCCCGTTTTCGACCCGGACGGAAGTCATCCGTCCGAATACGGTTCGCGCTTGATCGCCGCATGCTTCGCCGACACTCTGCTGAACTGAAAAAAGCCGCTTTCGCGGCTTTTTTCGTGATCCGGCAACATATAAAGCATTATTCAGCATGTTTTTTATACGCTACAACTATTATAGGTGTTTTGCCGACCTCGATTTTATAAGGCATTATACCCTTACTGACTATTGCCGACAGTTGCGCCGTCACATACGCACTCAAGGCGCCTTCGTGTATGAAACTCTCGGCGCGATCAACGTACGGCGGCACTTTGTTTTTATGTGCGTCAACGAGCTTTGAAAGCTCCGGCAAAAGAAACTCCGATACTTCTTCTTTTGCGGCTACCGCGGCGCTGTCCCATGCGGGTATTTCATCAAACGGAAGTGCCGGAATATCAAGCTTGATCTCGCCGTTTTCGTCGCGGCGAAGGATATGGAGCTGTTCAAAATCCGGTATGAGTTCATATAAAAGATTGTTGTCCGGCTTTACGCCGCACGGCAAAAACGACGCATAAAACCGCAGTATGCTTGAAAGTGAGCACTTGTATCTGAATTTTGCGTACGCCCAGTGCGCGTCGCCGAATAGCGTCTGCGCGTCCTTCATACGACAAAGGCTGACGTCTCCCTCACCATAACCGACGCGAACGGGACCTGATCCTTCATATTTGTTATATTTCTCGTCATGCTCGTAAACGGTGAGCGTTGCGAGCCACTTTCCCGCGTCGGGACGCTCGGGAAGCGTTACATAATCCGCCTTGAACAACACATTTTTTGAGATAATACCCAAAACGTTTTGGATGAAACGCAGACACATAGTCCCTTTTTGTTTTTCTGTCATTTCGACAAACGTCTTCGTCTTCGTCAGCGGATCCATGTGCTTTGAAACGACGGACCATACACGCTCCGCGTATTTATCAGCAAGCGCCTCCTGCGCGGGTATATCGCCGAACGAATCCTTGTAATACTGGACAAAGCATCGCGTATATACAAGTCCCGACGGCGTTTTGCCCATAAGTTCACCGTTGACGAGCTTTTCGACGAGCGGCTCTACGTATGCGGCGGGCATACCGAGGGCATCGGCTATTTCCCCGACCGAAACGGGCTTGTCGTATGCGAGCACGAGGATATTACCCTCTGCGACGGTGGCGAGCAGAGAAAAAGGCTCGTGCTGCAAGCCGCTGCTGCCCCAGATGCCGAGTGACGTTTTTTTCGGCTCGAAGCTTTCTGTACTGTACTTTTCCATTTTTGTTATACCGTTTTTTATATGAGCTCTGCCGACGGATAACCGCGATGATACCGTGCCTCTCGGTATTCTGAGCTCCGCCGCTATCGTGTCGACGCTCTGACCGTGAACGTAACGGCGGACGACGACTTCTCTGTAAATGCCGATGAGTCTGCTTATCTGTCTGCGAACGTTTTCGTATTCACACTCGAGCAGCTCAGACTGTTCTTTTTCCGTGTCGTCTGACGCAATATCATGTTCCGACACATTGAATGAAACAGCGGCGTTTTTATACTTTTTACGCAGAAGATCGTTATATTTTCTCTGCAAAAGCGTGTTGAGCAGTGCTTTTGGCTCGTCAATCCGCTTGCAGCTCTTTTCATATACGATGTACGCGATCATACTTTCCTGCACAACGTCGTCAACGTCGTTTGTGTCGATATGCTTTTTTGCGGCGGCGTTGTAAAGAAAATTCAGATATTCCGCGTATATCGTATCTTCCGTCCGGCTCAAAACGGTATGCTCCTTTCATGTTTTACACTATATGTCGCAAATACAGAAAGAATATTCGCTGTTTTAAAAAGTTTTTGTCGGAAAATCCGACGACATCATTTTTTGCGGTGTCCCTACGGGACGTTCGGTGCGCCTCGTGCCTCGGCGCGTCAGGGGGTTCCCCATCCCCCCCTTATTCACCCCCTGACCCCCGCC